>NZ_JBHWDU010000060.1:0-27986 GCF_042734825.1 Kitasatospora sp. NPDC059648
TTTGCGCGGGTCCGTATGGGTTTTTTCACAACCGGCCCCACGGGGGGGGTTCCCCCGGTTGGGGGGGGGCCCCCCGGGGGGCCCGGGGGGCTACCCGCCGACCGCCCCCGGGCCCGCCCTCCGCGTTCCCGCTTTCCGGACTTCCAGTCACCGGGCCGACCCGACCCGAGCCGACCGACGACGGACCGGCGCTACCGGTACTCGCGCAGCCGCGGCCGCACCCCCAGCGCGGTCAGCCCCAGCGCCACCGCCAGCACCGCTCCGGCCAGGGCCGCCGTGCCGCCGTCGAGGTCGCCGTCGGTCGCCGAGACCGCCGCGTCCATCGCCGTCCGGTTCACCGTGATGGTCTCCTCCATGGCCGCGCTCAACTGCCCGAACTCGTAGTTGGACTGCCCCTTGCCGAGCCCGGTGTTGAGCGTGATCGCCTCCTTGAGCTTCCCCGCGTCGTGCAGGTCCCGCATCCGGCGGTCGATCACCTGGTACTCCTGGAAGGCGCCCAGGACCCGCTCGGCGGCCTCCTGTTCGCCGGGGAAGGTGATGTTGCGCAGCTCGCTGCCCAGGAAGCCGCCGAACGGGACGGCGGAACGGTCCGCCCGGTGCCGGTTGAGGGCGTCCTGCAGTCGGGAGCCGTAGCTGCCCGTTGTGGTCGCGCCGTCGAGCTCGACCACGGCCTGGCTCTGCTCCAGGTAGGCCTGCTCCCACACGGCCGCGCGCCCCGGGTCGATCAGGTAACGGCTCTCGTCGGCGTTCATGTCGTACGCGACGGCGCGGGCCCGGCTGAGTGCGATCACCGAGTCGTAGGCGTTGCTCTTGGCGGTCACCAGGTGGTCCTCGGTGCGGCTCACCAGGTGCAGCCCGGTCACCAGCGCCACGCCGGTCAACAGCGTGGCGGCCGCCAGCACGGGGTTGAGCACCCGGCGGTGGCGCAAGGCCAGCACCCGCTGGAGCCCGAACAGCGCTGCGAGGGCGAGCAGCCCGACGACGAGCAGCCACCACCAGCCGCTGCCCAGGGCGGCGCGCTGCTGGGCGTAGACCTGGTCGACCGTGGCCTCGTTGGCGGCCGTGACCTGGTCGGCGGCGGGCAGCAGTTGGTTGCGCAGCAGGTCGGAGGCCTGCCGGTAGGCGTCCAGGGCGGCGGGCGAGGGTCGGCCGGCCGGGGCCCCTGCCTGTTCCTCCAGCAGCTGGGCGCGGGCCACCAGTGCCTCGTAGCTGCCGAGCCGGCCGAGCACCAACTGGACGGCGCGCTGCCCGGCCGGGTCGTCGGCGGCGGACTGGGCGGCCTGCTGGAGGTCGTCGTCGGCCTCGTTGCGGCGCTGCTCGTAGGTGTCGAGGGTCTGCTTGCGCAGCGTGGTGTAGTCCTGGTCGTCACCGACCAGCAGCAGGTTGGCGGCCTGGGCGTCCATGTCGCTGAGCGCGAAGTAGAGGTCGGCGGCGCGGGTGGCCTGCGGGGCGGCGCGGTGGCCGATGGTGTCGGTGCCGTCGCGGGCGCCGGCGAGGACGGCGGTGGCGGTGGCGCCGAGGCCGACCAGGGCGGCCAGGCTCAACGCGGTGAGGCCGCGGACCAGGCGCGGGGTGGTCCAGTGGGCGCGGCTCGCGACCCTCCGGAGGCCCCGGCCGAGTCGGGCCCGGTATCCGGAGGGAACCCGCGGCCCGGCTGCTGGTCCGGAGCCGTCGTCCCCTCCCGCGGCCCCTCCCTCCGAGGTGGCCGAGGTGGCCGAGGCAGCCGATCCGCCCGCTGTCGAGGTGGTCATGAGGACACGTCCCTTTCCCCCGTCGCACGGCCTGCCGGGGCCCCGGGGTGGGGCCGGACACAGAACCGTTTCTCTCCGCCGCGCGACGCTATTGCCCGCCACGTGCGGCAGGGCGCTCCCTGACGCCTTCTTGACGGCGTCGGCCGCCCTTCTTGACGCTTCCTTAGCGTCGGCCGGAGGAGTGCGCGCACATGCCCTCGGGCCCGTGACGGCGTCAACCCGCTTGCTCCGCCGGAACGTTCGTCCAGCTGGCGCGATTACGGACGGGCGCCGCCACCACTACGCTACGTCGCATGACTTCTTCGGAGACGGCCCCCGGGTGGGGCACGGCGGTGGTGATCGGCGGCGGGCTTGCCGGTGCGGTGGCGGCGTGGGCACTGCGGGGCTTCGCCGAGCGGATCGTCGTGGTGGAGCGGGACCGGTACCCGGACGGGCCGGCGTTCCGCGCCGGGGTGCCACAGGGGCGGCACGCGCACCTGGTGCTGGAGGCCGGCCACCGGGCGCTGGAGGAGCTGATGCCCGGGATCAACCAGGAGTTGACGGCCGCGGGCGCACACCGGGTGTCCACCTCGGGTGACCTCAAGTGGCTCAGCCCGGCCGGGTGGATGATCGACTACCCCGCCCGGATGTCCTTCCTCTCCTGCACCCGCCCGGTACTGGACAAGCTGGTGCTGGACCGGGTCCGCACCGAGCCGTCGATCGAGTTCCTGGAGGGCACCGACGTCGTCGGCCTGCTCGGCTCCGCGCGGACGGTGACCGGGGTGAAGGTCCGCGAACGGGGCGCCGAGCGCGGCTCGGAGAGCGGCTCGGAGCGCGGTGAAGTGCGGGAGGTCCCCGCCGAGTTGGTGATCGACGCCTCCGGCCGCTCGACCTCCGTGCCGAAGTGGCTCGCCGAACTGGGCTGCCGCCCGGTGCCCGAGGAGCGGGTGGACGCGGGTGTCGCCTACGCCTCCCGGCTGTTCCACCGGCCGTCCGGTGTCGACCTCGGCCACCAGGCGATCTACCTGCAGACCAAGGCCCCGGACGAGCCGCGGATGGGCGTGCTGCTGCCGGTGGAGGGTGACCGCTGGATCGTCAGCCTGGCCGGGATGCGCGGCGCCGAACCGGAGCCCGGCGAGGAGGGCTTCACCAAGCACCTCTCCCGGCTGCGCGACCCCGGCCTGCGGGAGATGCTGGGGGACGCCGAACCGGCGGGCGAGGTGCGCGGCTTCCTCCCCGGCCCGGGCGTGCGGCGGCACTACGAGCGCAGCTCCCCCGAGGGCCTGGTGGCGGTCGGCGACGCCGCCAGCACCTTCAACCCGGTGTACGGCCAGGGCGTCACCGTCTCGCTGTTCTGCGCCCAGGTGCTGCGCCGTACGGCCGTGCGGCACGGCGACATCGGGTCCGCCACGGCCCGGGACGCCCGGCGGGAGATCGCGGCGGTGTCCAAGAACGCGTGGATGATGTCCTGCGCCGAGGACGTCCGCTTCGCCGCCACCACGGGCGGCCCCACCGGAGCCCTGATCAGGCTCCAGCACCGCTACCTGGACAGGGTGCTGCACGGCGCGACCCGCAACCCCGAGGTCACGGCGGCGTTCCACGAGGTGCTGTCCCTGGTCGCGCCGCCGACCCGGCTGTTCCACCCCTCGGTGGTGGCCGCCGTCCTGCGAGCCTGACGGCCGTCCCGCACCTCCGGCGCGGGGTGGCGCGCCGGCCCCGCCGCCGGTGCGCCACCCCCTACGCCACGGCCCGCCCCGGGCGCTCCCGTTAATTCGGATGCGTCCGTTCCGGCCGGCCGCTAGCCTGGCCGACATGTCTACGCCCCGAATTTCCTAGCTGACGGACCCGCCTCCACGCCACCCGTGTGTCCGTTAGCTGTTTCGGAGCGTTATTCCATGATCACCACCCGTGGTGTCGACGTACGCGTCGGCGCCCGCCTGCTGCTGTCCGACGTCACCCTGCACATCGCCCCCGGCGACCGGATCGGCCTGGTCGGCCGCAACGGCGCCGGAAAGACCACCCTGCTCGCCACCCTCGCCGGGCAGCTGCCGCCCGCCGCCGGGACGGTCACCCGGACCGGCCCGGTCGGCTACCTCCCGCAGGACTCCCGCGCCGCCGACCCGGCCGTCACCGTCACCGACCGCATCCTGTCCGCCCGCGGTCTGGACGCCGCCGTGCGCGCGCTGCACGCCGCCGAGGAGGCGATGGCCCTGGCCGGCTCCCCGGCCGAGGAGCGCCGGGCGATGGACGCCTACGCGCGCGCCGACGCCCGGTTCCAGTCCCGGGGCGGCTACGCGGCCGAGGCCGAGGCCGCCCGGGTCGCGGCCGGGCTCGGGCTGCCCAGCCGGGTGATGGACTCCCCCGTCGGCACGCTGTCCGGCGGCCAGCGCCGCCGGGTCGAGCTGGCCCGCATCCTGTTCGCCGACCACGGCACCCTGCTACTGGACGAGCCCACCAACCACCTGGACGCCGACTCGATCGCCTGGCTGCGCGGGTTCCTCGCCGCCCACCAGGGCGGGCTGGTCCTGATCAGCCACGACCTCGGCCTGCTGGCGGACACCGTCAACCGGGTCTTCCACCTGGACCCCCAGCGCGCCGTGATCGACGTCCACAACACCGACTGGCCGGCCTACCTGGCCCAGCGCGCGGCCGACGAGCGCCGTCGCACCCGGGAGCGGGCCAACGCCGAGCGCAAGGCCGCCGCCCTGCACGCCCAGGCAGACCGGATGCGGTCCAACGTCGCCACCGCGACCACCGCCCGCAGCATGGCCCGCCGCGCCGACCGGATGCTCGCCGAGCTCGAACCGGTCCGGCAGGCCGAGCGCACCGCCCGCATCCGGCTGCCGGAGCCGGCGCCCTGCGGCCGGATGCCGCTCGGCGCGATCAGCCTCGCCAAGGCCTACGGCGGCCGGGCGGTGCTGAGCGGCCTGGACCTCGCGGTGGACCGCGGCAGCCGGCTGGTGGTGCTCGGCCTCAACGGCGCCGGCAAGACCACCCTGCTGCGCGTCCTGGCCGGCCACGAGCAGCCCGACTCGGGCCGGGTCGTCCCCGGCGCCGGCCTGCGGCTCGGCTACTTCGCCCAGGAGCACGACACCCTGGACCCTGTGCTCAGCGTCCGCGACAACCTCGCCCTGGCCGCGCCCGGCCTGACCGACGGTGAGCTGCGGACCGTGCTCGGCGCGTTCCTGTTCCGCGGCGACGACGCCGACAAACCCGCGGGCGTCCTGTCCGGCGGGGAGAAGACCCGGCTGGCCCTGGCCGCGCTGGTCCACTCCGGGGCCAACGTGCTGCTCCTGGACGAGCCGACCAACAACCTGGACCCGGCCTCCCGGGCGGAGGTCCTGGCCGCGGTCGGCACCTACCCGGGGGCGATCGTGATGGTCACCCACGATCCGGGTGCCATCGAGGCCCTGCGGCCGGACCGGGTCCTGCTGCTGCCGGACGGCGACGAGGACCTCTGGCACGACGAGTACCTGGACCTGGTCGCGCAGGCCTGACGTCCCGCTCGGCCCGCCGGCCACCCCGGCGGACCGAGCGGCAGGCAGGGCATGGGGCGGAACGGCGTCGGTCTCGCCACTCGGGCCGACGTCTTCATGAGTCCGAAGGCCGTCCTGCTGGGCGCGCACCGACCGGCTCGGCCTCTACGAGGGGAGCCCGCTCGACGGGATCGAGGCACCGCAGGACGCCCCGAAGCGGGCAGTGATCACGTCCGTCCCCCGGTTGCACCGGATCCGGGATGCGGGCGACGACACGTTCCGCCTGGTCACCGACGTGATGAGCGGTTGTGGTCTGTACAACGGCGGAACGTACGCGATCAACATCAACAACATCGTCGCCGACGTCTACCGCGTCACCGAGCAGGTCAACCAGGCCCCTCGGAATTACGCCCCCCTGCAGCACCGCAAGGCCGGCGAGCTGGCACGTACGGAGCCGTGGACGGGCGTCTTCGCAGGTAGGAACGATTGGCCTTCGATGAGCAGGCCCTGTCCGCGGCCACCGCGCCAGGGCCGGTGCGCGGCCGGGCGATCCGGCGAACTGGCCGACCGTCATTCCGGCCCGGCTTCCGCCACGGAATACCGGGATCGGCCGAATGAGTGAGGAGGGGTCAAGAAATGTCCAGGGCGGCCGGTGCGATCCGTCAACTCCGTTGCCAGTTTGCCTATTTGACAAACAAGGTGGACCGTCTCAGGCCGGCTCCGGCACTGGCCTCAAGGGCCCGCCTGACACTCATTTAGTCGTGCCCGTCAGCCATTTGGCGGCGCATTGATATGACAGCCAATTAGGCAGTCGATACGTTCATTCATGTCGGCGCCAAGCCGATTCAGTCCAGAAACAGGAGAGGGTCCATGAACAAGATGACCACCGCCATTGCCCTCGCGGCGTCGGCGGCCGTGGCCGTGACCGGTATCAGCTACGCGTCGGCCGCTTCCGAGCCCGTGGCGAAGGCGGCCCCGGTCGTCCAGGAGGCCGCCCCGGCGGCCGCTCCCGCCCTGGCTCCGCTCGACGGCGGCACGAAGGGCAACGAGGGCAAGGGCAACGAGGGCAAGGGCAACGAGGGCCGGGAGCGTCACGAGCGTCACGAGCGTCACGAGCACCGGGGCGTCATCCACGTGAACGAGCGGACGTACTCCGCCGACGACTTCGGCTGCATCACCGTGGTCAGCGGCCTGGGCGCCAAGTCGCTCAACGTCCGCAACGACAGCCACCGGACCGTCGAGGTCTTCAGCGGAGCGGTCTGCGACAACGGCGCCCCCATCGCCACCGTCGGGCCGCACAGCGCCAGCGACGGCGTGCACCCGAAGCGCGTGCACGAGGGTGTCGAGGTCGACGACGGCGTCGTCGGCAGCTTCCGGGTCGTGCGCCACGACTTCGGCTTCGGCGAGCGAGGCGAGCGAGGCGAGCGAGGCGAGAAGTAAGAACTGACTCCAACGGCATAATCCGGCGCC
Organism: Kitasatospora sp. NPDC059648; assembly: GCF_042734825.1. Lineage (NCBI taxonomy): Bacteria > Bacillati > Actinomycetota > Actinomycetes > Kitasatosporales > Streptomycetaceae > Kitasatospora > Kitasatospora sp. NPDC059648. The sequence goes on from NZ_JBHWDU010000060.1 coordinate 6,677, forward strand.
CCGGCCCGCCGCAATCGGGCCGGGGCACGACATCTGCATCCTTCCACAGGTCCCTGCAGTCCGCCCCGCGATGATGTCCGCCGGGACGGCGCAACAGGGACCACCCCATGATCCGACCTCGAACAACACCCACCCGATCCCCCCGCCCGGAACCAACCGAGCGGGGGCCTTTTCTGGAGCGGATGCGCTCGGACCGCGTTCTGCGCAGGGCATGCCTCCCCGGCTTACGGACAACAGCGGCCGACCGCCCCGGTGCCGGTGTCGGTCTGGCCACACCCGCTCCGGTCGAGGACGCGGTTCCCCGAACGCCTGCTCAGTCGAAGCTGACCTCGGTGAAGCAGCAACCTCCGCGCTCGGCGGCGGACAGCACCTGGACCGGCGTGAGCCGCGGGGCATGGCGGAAGTACTGGCGGAAGCCCGACGCGCGGAACTTCAGGTCGAATGCATGGCCTTGGATGTGCCACTGCGGCCAGTCCTGCTTGCCGTCGTCCGGCGCCAGCCGGTGTACCTCGTCGATCTCCAGCTCCGGGTGCATGCCTTTGAAACCGAGGTCGCCCTCCAGGTCCCAGACGTCCTCGAAGACGAGCGTCGCAGGGGCGATCCAGAAGGAGAAGTTCTCGGCCGGCTTGACCGGGTGGACCCAGCGGACGATGTAGTCGAGGTCGAGCAGAAGCCGCGGCAGGATGTCGTCCGTCTGTTGCAGGCACAGACCGTGGATGGTGGCGTCGTGCCAGCCCATCTCCTCGAAGTCGGCATCGCTCCAGACGCTCTTCGAGAGACCTGACTCCTGGTGGCTGCCGCTGTTCACATCCACATCCAACCAGACCGTGCGTCTCCAACCTGTCACGGGTCGGCTGTGCACGTCGTCGTCGAGCGCGGGCCAGGCCGCGACGCCGGTTGACCTCGGGTGAGTCGGCGGGCCATGCTGCCGATCACCGCCGAGCGGATCATGGTCTCCGGGTGGTCGGGCTGGTCTCGAAGTCCCTCTGGGCGGCGGCCCTCGCGCGCCTCGGGCTGCGGCCCGAGGAAGCACTCGACCAGTTCGAACACCGGTGTCGGGCCCACGTGCTGGGCGACATACGTGCCGCCGGGCCGCAGCACCCGGGCGATCTCCGACCAGAAGGCCCGCACCGGATGCCGGCTACTGACCAGGTCGAAGGCCTCGTCCGCGAAGGGCAGCGGCGGCTCGTCCAGGTCGGCGACCACCACCGCACCCCGCGGGTACACCCAGTCGGTGGCCCTGGCCAGGTTGGGCGACCAGGACTCGGTGGCCGCCAGCACCGGTGGGCGGGCGCCCTGCCGCAAGGCGGCCGCGAGCACCTCGTCGCAGCCGGTCTGGATGCCCAGGGACGCCGTCGCCGAGCCCAGCCGCTCGGCCAGCAGCCGCTGGTAGCCCGAGGAGGGGCGGTCCTCGGTGCCTCGACCGTCCAGCCAGGAGAAGTCCCAGGACCAGCTCCAGGCCGTGGTGGTAGCAGAGGTCGTATCCGGCGGCCAGCCGCAGTTCGCCCGGGCGCCAGGAGTAGACGTCCCAGTCCCACCAGGACCCCTCCGGCAGCTCGATCACTCCGGCCACCGCGCCGCACCCTCCGCCGCCCCCACGACGGCCGGGTGGCGAACGGCCTCCAGAGCGGTGTCGTCGAGCAGTTCGGCGATCAGGGCGGACGGGCCGAAGACCTCGGTGGCGCTGAGGTCCCAGTTGGTGAGGACGAACCATGAGCGGTCCGAGGGCCACCAGTGCGCGGGGAACTGGCCTCCATCCGGCCAGGCGTCGTGGTGGGCCGCCGCCTCGTCCAAGCGGCCGCGGTGGGCCGTAACCGGCCGCAGGAGGTCCTCGATCGCGGCCGAGGCGAAGCGGCAGTCCGTCGCCGGCCCGTCCGCACTGTGCCGGGCCAGCACCTCCACCAGCCGCACGAGGCAGTCGCGGTCCGGCTCCCCGATCCGCGGGGGCTCGACCTCTCCCGCGAGGGCCGCGGGCCCGTCGAACACCAGGTGCGACAGGGTGAACGGCCAGTCGGCGAGCCGCCGCCCGGCTCCGGCCAGCGCCTCGGCCCAGCGCACCGGCCGCCCGTCCACCCGCAGCGTGTGCAGCACCCAGCAGCGGTCGGCGAAGCCCTGACCGGGCCCGTGCGGCTCATAGCCGAGCACGGCCTCCCCCGCCTCCAGCAGCGGGCGCAGCCCGTCCAACTGGTCCCCGTCCGGCATCCGTTCCACGGGCCGCCCCCTTCCTCCGGTTCCGGAACCGCGGCCTCGAAAACCGGCACTCCGTGTTGGCACGTCCGGGCGAGGATAGCCGCCATGACGAACGAACAGACCGGCGAGCCGCTCGGCTACGGCGTCGTCGCCAACGTCGCCCGGGAGACGGCACACGGCGAGGGCGGCCTTGAGATCCGCCAGGGCCTCAAGCACTTCGGCCCCGGGGTCAAACTGTGGATCGCCCCGCCGCGCTGGCACTACCGGGGCAACGCCGTGGTGGTCGGACGCCACCGGGGCAACGGCCGCCGCTACGTCACGCTCGTCACCGGGCTCCGCTTCCTGGAGAACTTCCGCGCCCGCGCCGTCCACAGCCCCGCCCTGCTGCGTGCCCTGTCCCGCCCGGAGCCGGGCTTCGAGCAGCACGGCGGGCTCTGGGCGCTTGAGGAGGCCGAGGCGTACGCCGAGTTCCACAACACCCACCGGCTGAAGATCCGGACCGACGGGCCCGACCGGGTTCCCGGTCTGGTGTCGGACCCACCGCCGATGGAACTGGTGCTCCAGGACACCACCTTCCACCTCGCCCACTTCAACGCCTATGTCGCCCGCTACTCCTCCCAACCCCCACCCGCGGAGGTTCCGACGCCGTGACCCGATCCGCCCTCGGCCGCTTCTACGACGATTTCGCCGACGACTACCACCTGCTCTACGCCGACTGGGACGCCTCGCTCACCCGGCAGGGCGCCGCGCTGGACGCCCTGATCCGCGCGCGTCTGGGGCCGGGCCCGGCCGGGGTGCTGGACTGCGCCTGCGGCATCGGCACCCAGGCGATCGGTCTGGCCGCGCTCGGGCACCCGGTCACCGGCACCGACCTCAGCCCGGTGGCCGCCGCCCGCGCCACCGCCGAGGCCGCCGGGCGCGGGCTGCGGCTGCCCACGGCGGCCGCCGACATGCGCCGGCTCCCCTTCCCGGACGGGCGCTTCGACGTCGTGGTGTGCGCCGACAACGCGCTGCCCCACCTGCTCACGGCCGAGGACGTCCGCGCCGCGCTGGGCGAGATGCGCCGGGTCCTGCGACCGGGCGGCCTGCTGCTGGTCTCCACCCGGCCGTACGACGCGCTGCGCCGCGACCGTCCGGCCTCCACCCCGTCGCAGACCACCGCGCGGGACGGCCTGCGGTCGGTCATCTTCCAGCTCTGGCACTGGCATGAGGACGGCGAGCGGTACGACCTGGAGCTGTTCCGGCTGCTGCCGGACGACGCCGGGCAGTGGCAGGTCGCGGTCCACCGCTCCAGCTACTGGGCGCTGAGCCGGGCGCAGTTGAGCGCATTCGCCGCCGAGGCGGGCCTCGTCGAGGCCGGCTGGGAGCAGCCCGCCGACACCGGTTTCTTCCAGCCCCTCCTGATCGCCCGGGCGCCCTGACCTGCCGCTACTCACCGCGCAACCCCGCCGGCCTGCCTCCTCGGAGGCGGCGGGACGTTTTCACGCCCTTCGTTTTGCCGGTCCGTGTTAACCACCACCCTGTTACCCCTGCTGCTCGAACTCGCCCTGCCGCTCGGCGTCTACTACGGGCTGCGCCTCGCGGGCGTCGACCAGTGGTGGTCCCTGCTCTCGTCGGCCGCGGTACCGGCGGCCGCCGTCGTCATCCGCCTGATCCGTCCCCAGCGCCCCGACTTCCTCGCCCTGCTGATCCCCAGCATGACCGCGCCGCCCTCGGCGCCACCACCTACCGGGTGGCGGGGCCCGGGAGGTGCTCGCCGCCGTAGACCGCATCAACCGGGCCGGACTGTCCGGGCGCGGCTACCACGAGGAGTTCCTCGCGCTCGGTCGCCGCACCGCCCGGGGTGCGGCGTCAGCCCGGCGGGCAGGCCAGCTCTCCGGGCCCGGGACGGCTACCTGCACGCCGCCGGGTACCTCTCGTTCGCGCGGCGAGCTCGGGCTGGCCGCCCATCTCACCTCGCCAGGGCGCCGGCGGCCAATGCGCTCCGACGGCGCCACAGCTGCGGGACACCGTGGCGCTCGACTGGCTGGAGCACACCCTGGCCCGACGGCGCGAGGTGACGGCAGGGGGTGAAGGAGCGTCCGTTCGGCCTCAGCGCCGCGGCGGCACCGGCAGCTCCGCCACCGCCTGCACGACCCGCGCCGCACCGTCCTCCCCCGCCATCCTGCGGGCCACCGACTCCGCCCGGTCCCGGTACGACCGGTCCTCGACGGCCTGCCGGACGGCCTCGCCCAGTCGGGCCGCGGTCAGCGCGGCGAACGGTATCGGGCCGGTGGCCGCGCCGAGCCGCGTGATCCGGCCCGCCCAGAACGGCTGGTCGGCCGCCACAGGTACCGGGACGCTCGGCACGCCCGCGCGCAGGGTCGCGGCCGCCGTCCCGGCGCCCGCGTGGTGGACCACGGCAGCCATCCGCGGGAACAGGTGGGAGTGCGGCAGCTCACCGATGGTCAGCACGTCGTCCTCCCGCGAACCGAGCCCGCTCCAGCCGGACTGCAGCACACCGCGCACCCTCGCGCGCCGCAGTGCCTCGACCGCGAGCCCGCTGAGCCGCTCGCCCTGGCCGGCCGCCATGCTGCCGAACCCGATGAACACCGGCGGCGGCCCGGCTCGCAGGAAGTCCTCGACCTCCGCCGGGAGCCGGTAGTCGGCCGCGACGTGCGGCCACCAGTTGCCGACCACCGCCAGCCCCCGCCGCCAGTCGGCCGGGCGCGGCACCAGCGCGGAACTGAACCCGTGCAGGATCGGCCAGTCGGCGCGTTCCACCGCCCGCCGGCGCGCCGTCTGGGAGTGTCCGGGCAAGCCCAGCCGCATCCGCAGTCGCCGGGCCGCCCCGGCGTGCAGCCGGTCCACCACCCGCTGGCCGAGCTCGCCCGCCGCCCGGTTGCCCCAACGGCCGAGCGAGCGCCCCGGACCGACGACGGGCGGGAACTCCCCGGTCGGCAGGGTGGGTTGGAGGTAGACACCGATGCTCGGCACCTCCATCGCCTCGGCCAGGTGCCAGCCGAGCGGAGCCGTCGTCGTGGCGAGCAACAGCAGGTCGGCACCGGGAGCGGCCGCGTCGGCGAGCCCGTCGCCGAGCCGCTCCACGAAGGCCGCGGCTCGCGCCAGGAGTGAGGAGCGCCCCTCGTTCCCCTCCGACGCCCCGCCCCGGGGGTCGACCGGCAGCGAACGGAACGTGAGGCCGCTGCCGCTCACCAGTTCACGGAAGGCCTCCGGCGCGGCGAGGGCGACCTCGTGACCCTCGCCACGGAGCCGAACCCCGAGCCCGGTGTACGGGGCGACATCGCCGTACGAGCCCGCCGCCATGATGAGGATCCTCATCGCGCCGCCTCCGGGCCGCTCGCCCCCGCACGCCGCTCGGCGTTGGCAGCGATGGCGCTGCGAAGGTAGGCGGCGAGTCCGGGGCGCTGCTCGGCCGGTGGCACCACGAGGGCGAAGGCCCGGGCGTCCGCCTCGTAGTCGTCGGCGATCCGGCGGTGCATCTCGGGCGGACAGGGCGTGAACCAGCGGGCGATGTGCCGACGGTGCTCCTCGGCGAGGTCCAGCACCTCCCGGTGGTCGGCGGGCAGGCCCTGGTCGAAGGCGGCGAGCAACCGCCCGCGCCAGTCGGCGGCTTCGGCCATCAGGCGCCTCCAGTCCTCCTTCGTGTGGCCGGCGGCGCGGGCCAGGGCTTCCCGGTGGCCCTCCTGGTCCCCCCACTTGAGGTGGGCGTCGGCGGCGTAGCTGAGGTCGAAGACGACGTCGCCGAAGACCTCGAACCGTTCCTCCGGGGAGAGTTCGATCCCGGTGCGCTGGACCTCGATCGCCCGTTCCGCGACGTCCACCAGCTTCTGCAGCCGCGCGATCTGCTCGGTGAGCGCGTCGCGCCGGGCGAGCAGGTGGTCCAGCGCGTTGGCGAGCGGGTCGGCCAGGATCGTGGCGATCTCGTCGAGCGGGAAGCCGAGTTCCCGGTAGAAGAGGATCTGCTGGAGCCTGGTGAGGTCCGCCGCGTTGTAGAGCCGGTAACCGGCCGGACTGCGTTCGCTGGGCGAGAGCAGCCCGGACCGGTCGTAGTGGTGCAGGGTCCGCACCGTGACTCCGGCGAATCCGGAGACCTGTCCGACCGACCAGCTCATGGTGTCCTCCTGGTGATCCGTGCATCCTCGTACCCGCGCGTCCGTGCGTCCGTGCGTCGAGCTGCGGCCGCCCGGTGCGCCGCGCCCCACCGTGCGGCCTGACGTGGGGTGAGGGTCAACCCGCGCAGCCTCGGCCCGTACCGGGCGTCGGATGCCGGATGCCGGGTGCCGGGCCGGTCAGGTCTCGCGCTGCGGGTGGTACGCGGTCTCGGGTATGCCGAAGGTCCAGGCGACCCCGGCCCGGGCGGTGCGGGTGCTCGGGGGCACGCGCAGCCAGTAGGTGCGGAAGGTGCCGTCGGGCTCGGGGGTGGAGTTGACCACCTCGACCATCACCACCGGTTCGTCGTCGGGCAGCACGATCCGCCACAGCACGCCCGTCTCGTCGCGGTGGACGGGCTCGGCGCCGGAGTCGGCGAGGTACCGCTCGTAGCCGTAGTGCTCCAGCAGGACGCGGCGGAGTTCGGCGTTCTCCTCGGTGCGGACCCGGTCGGCCGTCACCTCGCCCAGGCCCGCCAGGAACTCGGCGGGCACGGGCATCCCGCGCCAGGCGTGCAGGGCGAAGCCGTCGGCGTACTCCAGGGCCGGGCCGTCCGCCCGGTCGAGCCGCCCTGCCTCGTCCCGGTGCAGGGCCACCGGCCGTTCGGAGAGCAGCACCGCGCCCTGGTACGGCCACCACCAGCCGGCCTCCCGCGCCACCTCGGCGAGCGGCGCGACGGCCTCGGCGCCCGCTCCGGCGGCGTCGAAGGCGGCGAACCAGGGCGCGTCGTGCTGGCCGCGCACGGCGTCCAGCAGGGCGAGCCGGACGGCGGTGCGGCGGGCTCGGGCGGCGGTGCGGCGGGCTCGGGCGGCGGCCGCCGCGTCGTCGGAGGCCTCCCCGCGGTCCGCCTCGGGCGCGAGCCGGTCGAGCACGGCGTTGCGCACGCGGTCGGCCAGCGGCGTGGTGACCGGACCGAGTTCGCCGCCGGTGAGCGCCCAGTGCGCCGCCCACCCGGTCGCGCCGACCCGCTCGACGGCCTGCCGCCGAGCCTCCTCCCACGGCCGGGTGCGGACCGCCTCGCGCACACTCACCGCGCCGTCGGCCCGCAGCTCCAGCGCCGCCTCGGCCGCCTGGAGCGGCGAAGCGAACCAGTGCACGGCCGCGGGTTCGGCCAGCCCGGCCGCCCGGTAGGCGGCTCGGACCGCACGCTCGACCGCCGCCCGGTCGGCCGGCCCGGTGGCCGCCGCGGCCGCCCGCCAGCGCGCCGTCACCCCGGCGGCACCGGCTGCCGCCACCGTCGCATCGTCACGGATCACCGTCTCCATCGTCTGCTCCGTCCTCCGGCCCGGCGCCCCACCCGGCCGTCCTTTCCGTTCCCGTTCCTGCCACGCGGGCCCGCGCCCGCCACCGATGCCCTCGAGCCGGTCCCGCTCGGTCCACTCGGTCCACTCGGTCCAGTCAGTCCAGTCGGTCCGCTCAGCCCGCTCAGTCCGCGACGACACGCACCGCGCCCGGAACGTACTCGCGCTGGCGGATCACCCGGTACCACCCCTTGGGCAGTGGTATCGCCGCGTGCTCCTCGTGCACCACCCGGCCGCCCTCCGGCAGGTGCAGCCAGGCCTCGCCGAACGGCCCCGCCTCCCGGCGCAGTTCGCCGGGGCCGACCACGGCGTGGGCGTGGCCGGTGACCTCGCCGAGGGCGAGCACCATCCGCCCCCGAGCGTCCCGGGGCTGCGTGGCCAGCCCGGCCACCCGGAGCGGCACCACCGCCTCCCCGACCGGCACGATCAGCACATCGCCCTGGCGGTACATCAGTTCTCCCTCGCCGTACGACCGGACCCCGGCGGGCACCGGAACCCATGGTTCCGCCGTGCCGGACACGGTCACGCTCCGGAGCCACGACCTGAACGTAGGGCAAGGGTCTGACAACGCACCCTGGCCACCACCCGGCCGCCAGGCTGTCAGTCGCGACTGGTAGAGAGTCGTTCGACCCGATCCTTCCGGAGGAGCAGCGCATGACCGTCAACCAGCACGTGGAGCAGTTCCACGGTCTCCCGGTCTTCGACTTCGTCCACGCCCTGCAGGAGGCCGAGGCGTCCGGCGAAGCGGGGGCCGCCCGGCTGCCGGAGGCCGCCGCCGTCGCGTGGCGGATCGCGCTCGAGTACGAGTCCGAGCAGAGCTGGGTCGAGCGCTGGCAGCAGTTCCTCGACGCCGTCGACACCGAGCGGGTCACCGCCCTGGTGATCGGCCAGTGGGCGCCGGACGAGCCGGACTCCTTCCGGGAGCCGCTGGACGCGGTCGTCGCCGCGGCCCCCCGGCTGCCCGCCCTGCGCGCGCTGTTCGCCGGCGACATCACCTACGAGGAGTGCGAGATCTCCTGGATCCAGCAGTGCGACGTGACGCCGCTGCTGACGGCGTTCCCGGAGCTGACCGAGCTGGTGGTGCGCGGTGCCTCGGAGGACTGGAACGGCGAGGGCGGCCTCGCCCTGGAACCGCTGCGGCACGAGGCGCTGAAGGCCCTGCGCTTCGAGGCCGGCGGCCTGCCCGCCCCGGTCGTCCGCTCGGTGGCCGCCTGCGACTTCCCCGCCCTGGAGCGGCTGGAGCTCTGGCTGGGGGTGGACAGCTACGGCGGGGACGCCACGGTGGGCGACCTCGCGCCCTTCCTGGACGGCTCGCACCTGCCCAAGCTGCGCCACCTCGGCCTGCAGAACAGCGAGTTCCAGGACGAGATCGCCGCCGCCCTCGCCCACGCCCCGGTGGTCGCCCGGCTGGAGTCGCTCAGCCTGTCCATGGGCGTGCTGACCGACCAGGGCGCGACCGCCCTGCTGGAGGGCCAGCCGCTCACCCACCTGCGAGCCCTCGACCTGCACCACCACTACCTCACCGAGGAGATGCAGCAGCGCCTGCGCCAGGCCCTGCCCGGCGTCGAGCTCGACCTCTCCGAGCCGGGCAAGCCCGACGACCGGTGGCGCTACGTCGCCGTGGCTGAGTAGCCCCGAGCCCCGCCCCGCCACCGCGTCCGCCCTCCCCACCGCACCCGCCAGGACCCGACATGACGGTCTCGCACCACCTCGAACGCTTCCACGAGCTGCCGATCCACGACTTCGCCCCCGACGCCGCACCCGACGCGGCATCCACCGAGGCACCCGCCGCCCGGCCGCGCCCCGCCGCCGACACCGTCGCCTGGCGCCTCTCCGTCGACTGGGACACCAAGCAGGACTTCGACCACGTCTGGCGGTCCTTCCTCCGGTCCGTCGACCCGGCCGAGGTCCGCGCCCTGGTGATCGGCCCGTGGTGGGACCACCGCGGTTACGTCTCCGTCCGCGCCACGATGGAGACGATCACCGCCGCGGCCGACCGTCTGCCCGCCCTGGAGGCGCTCTTCCTCGGCGACGTCACCTTCGACGAGTGCGAGATCTCCTGGATGGAGATGGACGACGTCACCCCGCTGCTGACCGCCCTCCCCCAGCTCACCTCGCTGGCCGTGCGCGGCGGCATGGACCTCGCCCTGCAACCGGTGCGGCACGAGCGGCTCAGGGCCCTGCGCTTCGAGTCCGGCGGCCTGCCGGCCACGGTGGTGCGCGCGGTGTCCGGCTCCGAACTGCCCGCGCTGGAGCGGCTGGAACTGTGGCTCGGCGTGGACGAGTACGGCGGCGACACCACGCTCGACGACCTCGCACCCTTCCTGGACGGCTCGCGCCTGCCGAAGCTGCGCCACCTCGGCCTGCAGAACAGCGAGTTCCAGGACGAGATCGCCGCCGCCCTCGCCCACGCCCCGGTGGTCGCCCGGCTGGAGTCGCTCGGCCTGTCCATGGGCGTGCTGAGCGACGAGGGCGCGACCGCCCTGCTGGAGGGCCAGCCGCTCACCCACCTGCGAGCCCTCGACCTGCACCACCACTACCTCACCGAGGAGATGCAGCAGCGCCTGCGCCAGGCCCTGCCCGGTGTGGAACTCGACCTCTCGGAGGCCGAGGACGCGGGCGAGGACGACGAGGACCGCTACGTCGCGGTCGCCGAGTAGGCGGTGACGACCCGATGACGCCGCAGCTGACCGTCCTCGGCAACCCCGGGCACCGGCGGGTGACGCTGTTCGCCGCCGCCGCTCGCGCCGCCGGCCTGCCCGAGCCCGCCGTCCTGCCCTGGCTGGACGTGCTGCGCGGCGGGTACCGGCTGCCCGAGGGCACCCTGCTGCGCATCGAGTCGCCCGGCGAGGAGCCCCTGGTCGACGAGCTGCTGCGCGGCCCGGCCCTAGGCTCCGGCTACGCGCCGACCCGGGTCGAGGGCACGGCCGCCTGGTACGCGGGGGTGCTGGCCGCCCTGCGCGGGCTGGCCGCGCGCCCGGGCGTACGGCTCCTCGGCGATCCGGAGGAGATCGCCGTGATGTTCGACAAGCGTCGGACACACACGCTGCTCGCCGAAGCCGGGGTGCCGGTGCCCCGGGCGCTCGGCGGCGGGGTCTCCGGCTGGGAGCAGTTGCGCGGCCGGCTCGCGGAGGCCGGCCTGCGGCGGGTCTTCGTCAAGCCCGCACACGGTTCCTCCGCCTCCGGGGTGATGGCGCTGGAGTTCGGCCCGCGCGGACGGCTGCTGGCGACCACCTCGGTCGAGCTGGCCGACGGCCGGCTGCACAACTCGCTGCGGGTGCGCCGCTACCGCGACGAGCGGGACGTCGGCGCGATCGTCGACCGCCTGGCGCCGGACGGGCTGCACGTCGAGCAGTGGATCCCGAAGGCCTCCCAGGCCGGCCGCGCGGCGGACCTGCGCGTCGTGGTGGTGGCGGGGCGGGCCACCCACGCGGTGGTGCGCACCAGCACCCAGCCGATGACCAACCTGCACCTCGGCGGCGCCCGGGGCAGCCTCGACCTGGCCCGGGAGACGGCCGGCCCGGCCTGGCCGGCCCTGCTGGAGACGGCCGAGCGGGCAGCGGCCTGCTTCCCCGGCTCGCCGATGGTCGGCGTGGACGTCCTGCCCACGGCCTGCTGGCGGCGCGCCCTGGTCGGCGAGGTGAACGCCTTCGGCGACCTGCTCCCCAACCTCACCGGCCTGCCCGGCGGGCCGGCCGAGGGCCTCGACACCTACGGCGCCCAGCTCGCCGCCCTGAGCTCCACGGCGGGCACCACTGTCCAGCCGCACCACCAGACCATGGAACCAGCCCGATGAACCACCAGAACCACCAGAACCACCGGCCCGCGCCCGAGACGACCGCTCCGAACCCCGACATGAACGCGGTCGTGGGCAGCCACGACCTGCTGCTCGTCACCCTCGACACCCTGCGCTTCGACGTCGCCGAGGAGTTGGCCGCGGCCGGCCGCATCCCCCACCTCGCCGCGTTCCTCCCCCACGGCCGCTGGGAGCGCCGGCACGCGCCCGGCAGCTTCACCTACGCCTCCCACCAGGCGATCCTGGCCGGCTTCCTGCCTACCCCGGCTTCCCCGGGCGGCCCCCACCCGCGCCTGTTCGCGGCCCGTTTCGCCGGCTCGGAGAGCACGGCCACCCGCACCTGGGTGTTCGACGCACCCGACCTGCCGACCGCCCTGGGCGCAGCCGGGTACCGGACGGTCTGCATCGGCGGCGTCGGCTTCTTCAACAAGCAGGGCCCGCTCGGCTCCGTGCTGCCCGGCTTGTTCCAGGAGAGCCACTGGGAGCCCTCGATGGGCGTGGCCTCCCCGACGTCCTTCGAGGAGCAGGTCGCCCGCGCCGAGCGGGTCGCCGCCGAACAGCCCGCCGACCAGCCGCTGTTCCTGTTCCTGAACGTCTCGGCCCTGCACCAGCCCAACTGGTTCCACCTGCCCGGCGCCACCCGCGAGCACGGCGACTCCAGGGCCAGCCACGCCGCCGCCCTGGAATACGTGGACGCCCACATCGGCCGGCTGTTCGCGGCGATGAGTACCCGCCGCCCCTGCTTCGCCGTGATCTGCTCCGACCACGGCACCGCGTACGGCGAGGACGGCTACACCGGGCACCGGATCGGCCACGAGGTGGTGTGGACCGTCCCGTACGCCCACTTCACCATCCCCGCCCGCACCCCAACGGACGCCACGGCCACCGCCACCGAGGAGCGCGTATGACCACCGCACCCCCGCTCCCCGACTCGCCGTACCAGTCGTACGTCTACGCCTACCCGCACAAGACCGCGTACCGCCCGCTGCCCGAGCGCCCGCTGCTGAGCGAGCTGTGGGCCGGGGAGCCGCAGCACACCCTCTCGCTCTACCTGCACGTCCCGTTCTGCGAGGTCCGCTGCGGCTTCTGCAACCTGTTCACCCGGATCGGCAGTCCCGAGGGGCTGACCACCGCCTACCTGGACGCCCTGGACCGCCAGGCGGGCGCCGTGCGCTCGGCGCTCGACGAGGGCGCCCGGTTCGCCCTGGCCGCGTTCGGCGGCGGCACGCCCACCTACCTGACGGCCGCCGAGCTGGAGCGGCTGTGCGACATAGCCGAGCAGCGGATGGGCGCCGACCTGCGCGCGGTCCCGCTCTCGGTGGAGGCCTCGCCCGCCACCGCGACCGCCGACCGGCTCGACGTGCTGGCCGCCCGGGGCACCACCCGGCTGAGCCTGGGCGTGCAGTCCTTCGACGACACCGAGGCCCGCTCGGCCGTCCGCCCGCAGAAGCGGGCCGAGGTGGAGGCCGCCCTCGGCCGGATCCGCGCCGCCGGCATCCCGGTGCTGAACATCGACCTCATCTACGGCATCGACGGCCAGACCGAGGCGAGTTGGCTGCGCTCGCTGGACGCCGCGCTGCTCTGGCGGCCCGAGGAGCTGTACCTCTACCCGCTGTACGTCCGCCCGCTGACCGGTCTGGCCCGACGCGGCGAGCAGGAGGGCCCCGCCGCCTGGGACGCCCGCCGGCTCGCCCTCTACCGGGCCGGCCGCGACCACCTGCTGGCCAACGGCTACGAGCAGGTGTCGATGCGGATGTTCCGCCGCGCGGCCTCCCCGCAGGCCGGCGCGAGCGAGTACGCCTGCCAGACCGACGGCATGGTGGGCCTCGGCTGCGGCGCCCGCTCGTACACCTCGCGGCTGCACTACTCCTTCGACTACGCGGTCAACGCCACCGAGGTGCGCGGCATCATCGACGACTACGTCGCCACCGAGGACTTCCACCGCGCCGAGGTGGGCCACTGGATGGCCGGCGAGGAGCCGCGCCGCCGCCACCTCGTCCAGTCGCTGCTCCAGGCCGAGGGCATGCCGCTGGCCGACTACCGCGCCCGCTTCGGCAGTTCACCGGGCGAGGACTTCGCGGCGGAGCTGGCCGGGTTCGCCGAACGCGGCTGGCTCGCCGACGATCCGGAGCGGCTGCGGCTCACCCCCGAGGGCCTGGCGCACTCGGACGCCGTTGGGCCGCTGCTGTTCTCGCCCGAGGTCCGGGGCCTGATGGCGGCCTACGAGGTGAAATGACCTTCCTCGGCATGCCCTCGACCGCCCCCGCCGCGCCCGCCGCCTCCGGCGCCCCCGCCGTCGACGGGGAGCAGGCGCGGGACCTCACCCTGCTCTACCGCGGCCCGCTCGCCTCCTGCGACTACGACTGCCCCTACTGCCCGTTCGCCAAGCGCCACGACTCGCCCCGGCAACTGCGGGCCGACCGGGCGGCGTTGGAGCGCTTCACGGCCTGGGCCGCCGGGCGCGCGGGCACCGGTGACACCCTGTCGCTGCTGTTCACCCCCTGGGGCGAGGGCCTGGTCCGCTCCTGGTACCGCCGGGCGCTGGTCGAGCTGAGCCTGCTCCCGCACGTGCGCCGGGTCGCGATCCAGACCAACCTGAGCTGCCGCACCGACTGGCTCGCCGGGGCCGACCTCGGCACCCTGGCCCTGTGGGTCACCTACCACCCGGGCCAGGTACCGTACGACCGCTTCCTCGCCAAGTGCCGCGACCTGGACGCGCTCGGCGTGCGGTACAGCGTGGGCGTGGTCGGCCAGCCGGAGCACCTCGCCGAGGCGCGGCGGCTGCGCGCGGCACTCGCCCCCGACGTCTACCTGTGGATCAACGCCGCCGAGGGCCGCAGCTACACCGATGCCGAGGCCGCCCTCTGGACAGCCCTGGACCCGCACTTCGGCTACAGCCGGCACGCCCACCCGAGCGCCGGTCTGCCCTGCCGCACCGGCGAGTCGGTGCTGTCGGTGGACGGCGACGGCACGGTGCGCCGCTGCCACTTCGTCCGGGACGCTCTCGGCAACCTCTACGACGGCAGCTACCGCGCCCAGCTGCGGCCGCGCACCTGCCCGCTGCCGGTGTGCGACTGCCACATCGGCTACGTCCACCTGGAGACGCTGCCGTTGTACGAACTGTTCGGCGCGGGCGTCCTGGAACGGGTCCCGGAGGTACCGCGGGCGAACGAACGATAAGCGGTTGCGAACCGACCACTGCGCGTGACAGCGTACGAACCAGCCGCCTGGTTCACGGACAGCGAGGGCAGCAGCGCATCAGCCAGTAGCGGCCCGGACGGCCGCGACGCCGACGCCCGGCCCGCTCCCGAGGAGCAGGCCGGGCGCTCGCGACGATGCGGACGGTCAGCCCTGGCTGTCGTCGTCCTCGGACAGCTCGTCCGGGTTGATCGACCAGATGCCGCGCCCGAAGGTCGCGGCGTACAGGCGCCCGTCCGGACCGGCCTTCAGCTGCTGCACCGCGGTGGTGGGCAGGTTGCGGCCGAGGACGGAGAAGTTCTTCTCGCCCGGGGCCCGGTAGAAGGCGGCGAGGTCCGTGCCGAGGGCGAGGCCGCCGTTCGGCAGGAGCTTGACCGAGGTCGCGGGGATGTCGGGCAGGTTGGCCGAGACGTCGGACCAGGTCCCGCCGCCGTCGTGGGTCTCGAAGAGGTGGCCGTTGCCCGCGCCGGGGCCCTCCGTCCAGGTCCGCGAGAAGCCGTTCATCGCGACGAAGACGTGCTGGGCATCCTTCTGGTCCACCGCGAAGGAGGAGATGTACCGGTTGGGCACGGCGCCGTCGACGGGCAGGTTGAGCTGGCGCCAGCCGGTACCGTCGGTGTTGCCCACCGCGATGCCACGGGTGAAGCCCTGGTTGTTGCAGGGGCCGCACCAGCCCGCGTACACCGTGCCGTCGACGGTGGCCACGGCGGTGGCGACGTGCCCCGCGCCGAGGTCGTAGGCGGCGGTCCACTCGCTGCCGCTGCGGATCGCCCAGCCCTTGTGCTGCACCCACACGTGCTGGCCGCCGGCCACCCAGGTGTTGGTGTCCTTGGGGTCGCTGGTCATCGGGGCGATGAACCGGGCGGCGTTCTTGTCCTTGTCCGGCGGGGCGACCTCGTAGGAGGTGGCCTTGCTCGGGTCCTTCGTCCAGCTCCCGTCGTTGACGGCACAGTTCTGGGTGACCCACATGTCGAGGTAGACGTACTCCTCGGCGATGTTGCAGCCGTTGGCCGGGTCGACCATGGTGTCGCCGCCGTCGCCGCCGAAGTCGGAGCCCATCACCTTGTCGTGGGCGCGCAGGATCGACTCGCCGTTGTCCTGCAGGCCGCCGCTGACGATGACGCCCCTGCCGGACTTGTCCGCCGGGTCCTTGCCGACGCCGACCGAGTAGTACTGCAGGGTGTCCATGGTGCCGTCGTTGAGCGACGTCCAGTCCTTGCCGTGGCCCCAGGCGTCCAACTGCCCGTTGCCCGGGCGGCGGTAGATGCCGCCGTCGTTGCCGACGTAGACGTTCACCTTGCCCTGGTAGCTGCCGAAGGCGACGGCATGCTGGTCGGAGTGGACGGTCGGCGAGCAGTCACCGGTCTGCTTGCCCGGGTCGATGCTCCAGCACGCGAAGCCGTTGTTCCAGTACGGCCCGACGGTCGCCCACGCGGCACCGCCGTCCGTGGTCTCGAAGACCTCCTCCAGCCCGGCGTAGACGTGGTCCGGATTGGCCGGGTCGACCTGGAGCGACTGGTTGTACCAGGACTGGATGCCGGGCTGGTAGCCCGGGTCCTGAAGGGCGGAACCGGATCCCTTCAGCTTGTCCTTGTCCGCGATCAGCGTCCACGGGCCGTACGGTGAGCCGGACTTGGAGACGTAGATCCCCTTGAGGCCGGTGTCCGGGTTGTGCGCGGCAACGTCCGGCGACTGGTCGATGGCGTAGTAGCGCGAGCCGTCCGCCGAGCGCGCGAAGGTCACGTTGCCGACATTGGCGGCGTCGGTCGGCAGGTCGCCGAGCGAGGAGACCCGCTGCCAACTGCCGTCCGCGGCCCTGCTGTAGAAGCCGTTGTAGGTGTCGCCGCCTCGCCAGCCGACCGCCAGGACCACCTTGGACGGGTCCTTGGGGTCGATCGCGATGTCGTTGGCGATGTTCTTGTACGGCGCGCTCTCGTCCTTGGCCTTCGCGCCCCCGGGCAGGTAGTCGGGGTTCGGCGCGAACTCCAGCTTCCACGGGCCCGAAAGGTCGGACGTCGAGTGGCTCCACACACCGCGGCTGGTGGCCGCCCACACCTTGCCGCCGCCGAAGCGCAGCGCGTGGACGATGGTCGACTCCAGCTCCGGCCCGCCCACCCGGTTGCCCGGCTGGAACTTGCCGTGCTGGGGGTCGGAGAGCACGTACACGCCGGTGCCGACGTACGAGGTGGCCCCGGTGTTGGACTCGCCGGTGGCGTACCAGAGCCGCCCGCCCTCGTCGAGGTTCAGCGTGCCCGTCGGCAGCGTCGGCAGCTTGTCGGCGATCGGCTCCCACTGACCGCCGCCCGTACGGGAGCGGAACACGCCGCCGTTGGCGCCGCCCGCGTAGACATAGCCCTTGCTGTCCGCCGCGATGCCGGTGATCCGGCCGGTCACCAGCCCGGCGCCGCCGCTGGAGTTGGAGTTGACGTCCCGGTAGCGCGGGTCGTCCGAGTTGTACGGCTTCGAGGTGACGTGCTTCCAGTCGCCGTCCGTGTGCGGCACCGACTGCAGCTGCGACCAGGCCGCGCCGTACGCGCCCGGCGCGACGACGCCCGGCGCGGTGCGCGCCTCGGTGTACTGGGCGACGCCCTCGGCGGAGTTCTCCGCCTCGTCGCCCCCGTCCCCGGCCTCCGAATCGGCCTTGGGGCTGAAGGTCGACCGGGCGGCGGTGGCTCCGGTCTTCTTCGCGTGCTGCTTGCCGGTGTCCGCCTGGTGCCGCACCTGCCATGGCTGCGGTGCGGACGGCGTCGACGGCGCGGCGAGCGCCTGGCTGGTGGTCAGTCCGAGGGCAGTGAGCGTGACGGCGCTCAGCAGCAGCCGTCGGTGTTGCCTGATGGGCACGGGTGCGGTCCTCCCCTGTGGCCGGCCGCGCGGTCGCGCGACCCCGGCGAAACAGGGGCCAAGCCTGGTCGGTGCACTTCCTCCGGGGAAGGTCTGCACGGTAAGAAACGGTTAAGAGCCGTACGGTTTCCAGCAGTTGGCATTCACGGAATATCCGGCGCCGCCGTCAGCCCAGATGCGGCCACAGGCGTGCACGCAGCCACCGCCGGAGCGCACGCGCCGAGGCGACCGGGTCGCACTCCCCCGGCCGGTCCCGGGTCACCGGGTAGCAGGCGAGTCCGATCAGCACCGCGCTGAGGTGGCCGATGCCCGTGTAGTCGCGGCTGCGGAAGAGGCCGAACAGGTACACGGCCAGCACCCCCGCCAGGTACAGGTACCGCCAGGGCCGCACGATCAGGTAGGTGAGCACCCCGACCACCCCCGCGAGCGCGTAACTGACGCCGTAGTCGAGCGTGTAGACCGCCTTCGGCGCGGCCAGGCCCCCGTGGATCGCCCAGCCCAGGACGCCTTCGCTGAGGTAGGTGGCGCCGACGTGAGCCAGCACCGCCACCGAGAGCCAGCGCATCGTGCCCAGCCAGCGTTCGGCGGGCACGTGGAAGAGGTTGTAGAGCGCGAAGTAGCCCAGCCAGCCGCCGCCCGCGATCCACAGCGCGCTGGTCGCCAGCACCCGGGCCGGCGCGATCTGCAGGTGGTGCAGGTTGGTCGAGCGGCGCTCCAGGATGCGGTCGGCGGTCGTCGGGTCGACGTGCCGGATCACCTGCGTGGTGGCCAGCAGGATCGCCAACCAGATGTAGGTGCCGGGGGCCCGCCGGATGTAGCGCCACACCGCACGGGCCGCCCGCGCCCACCAGGCCCCCCGGCGCGCCTGCGGCACCCTGGTGGCGCTGCCGCTCATCGGCGCCTCCTCGACGGTCCCCCTCACCCTCGCCCGCTCCGGCCTCCACCCGCCGCCGCGACGACCCGTACGGGTGATCCGCCCCGGCCCTCCGCTCCCGCCTCCGGCCCCTGCTCCGCCCGCCGCCGGGGCACCGTCGGAGGCGTCCGGTCGGGAACGGGCGCCACGGAGGGCCTCTGGAGCCTCCCGGACTGGCATAGGCTGGTTCTCCGGCCGCCCGTGGAGCCGCCGGGCACCGGACCCCGGACACCGCACAGCGAGGGCGCCAGGCACGATGAGGGACCGCCTCGGATCGACCGAACCGACCGAACCCACCGCCACCGAGTCGGCCGCCGCCCGGCGCCCGGCCTCCGAGGCCGCCGGATCTGCCACCGCGGCGTTTTCCGGAACGGCCGCGCTCAGAGCGAACGCCGCCGCGACGGCCGTCCGACTGCGGCTCACCACGGTCTACGTGGCCCTGTTGACCGTCACCGCCTCCTGGCTCGCCACCCAGGGCCACGGGGAGCGGGCCCGGTTCGTCCGGCACAACAGCAGCAACGTCCACCACGTGGAAGTGGGCAAGTGGTGGACGCTGTTCACCAGCGGCCTGGTGGTCGACGGGGTCCCGGCCTGGGCGGGCATCGCCGCCGTCGCCCTGGCGCTGGGCCTGGCCGAGTGGCGCTGGGGCCCGGCCCGTGCGGGCGCGGTCTTCGCCTTCGGACACGTGGGCGCGACCCTGCTCACCGAGGGCGCCATGTGGGTGATGCTGGTCGCCCGGATCCCGGGCGCGCTCTCCCGGGCGCGCGATGTGGGGATCAGCTACGGGCTGGTCGCCACCGCCGGCTGCCTGCTGGCCCTGGGCCCGCCCGTATTGCGCCGGTACGGCCTGCCGGCCCTCGCCGTGGCGCTGGCCGTCGCCTGGGCGACGGACCAGCAACTGGCCGACGCCGGACACCTGGTGGCCCTCGCGCTGGGCGTCCTCGCCTCCCGCACACCCTGGCTGCTGACCCGCGCCGGTCGCCAGCACCGCCGGGAAAGGCACCGCCGGGAAAGGCACCGCCGGAAACCCCAAGGCCGGGAACACCAGGACCGGGAACCGCAGGCCCGGGAACCGAGCCGCACCCCCTGACCCCCACGCCACCGCCGCACCACACCCCCACAGCACACCGCCGCACCGCTGACGGGCCGGACCCCCACCCGGGAGTCCGGCCCGGCCCGCATCCGGCCCCAACCCACCTTCCGCTGCACCGACTTGGCCCGGCCGATGCCTGCCCGTAGCAGCCTTCGCGAGCAGCCCACCCCGGCCGACTCGTCCGTATGCTCTTGCGGTACTCTGCAAATCTATGCCAGAGTGCGGGCATCGGATCAATCAGGCCGAATCGCCTCACACGTCGCTAAATCAGGAGCCCGCGCCGCGCGGGTGGGTCAAGGGTGCATGCATGTCGAAGGTCTTGAGCAAGCTGCCGGTCGGTGAACGGATCGGCATCGCATTCTCCGGTGGGTTGGACACCTCCGTCGCGGTCGCGTGGATGCGCGAGCACGGCGCCGTCCCGTACGCCTACACGGCCGACATCGGCCAGTACGACGAGCCGAACCTCGCCGACGTCCCGGCCCGTGGCCGCGCCTACGGCGCCGAGCAGGCCCGCCTGATCGACTGCCGGGCCCCGCTGGTCGAGGAGGGCCTGGCCGCCCTCGCCTGCGGCGCCTTCCACATCCGCTCCGCCGGGCAGACCTACTTCAACACCACCCCGCTCGGCCGCGCCGTCACCGGCACCCTGCTGGTGCGGGCCATGCAGGAGGACGGCGTCTCCATCTGGGGCGACGGTTCCACCTACAAGGGCAACGACATCGAGCGGTTCTACCGCTACGGCCTGCTGGCCAACCCCAACCTGCGGATCTACAAGCCGTGGCTGGACCAGGCCTTCGTCGACCAGCTCGGCGGCCGCAAGGAGATGTCCGAGTGGCTCGCCGAGCGCGACCTCCCGTACCGGGACTCCGCCGAGAAGGCCTACTCCACCGACGCCAACATCTGGGGCGCCACCCACGAGGCCAAGCGGCTGGAGTTCCTGGACGCCTCGCTGGAGATCGTCGCCCCGATCATGGGCGTCGCCTTCTGGGACCCGGCCGTCGAGATCCAGACCGAGGACGTCACGGTCGAGTTCGAGTTCGGCCGCCCGGTGCGGATCAACGGCCGTGAGTTCGGCGATGCCGTCGAGCTGGTGCACGAGGCCAACCGGATCGGCGGGCGACACGGCCTGGGCATGTCGGACCAGATCGAGAACCGGATCATCGAGGCCAAGAGCCGCGGCATCTACGAGGCCCCCGGCATGGCGCTGCTGCACATCGCCTACGAGCGCCTGCTGAACGCGATCCACAACGAGGACACCCTCGCCACCTACCACACCCAGGGGCGGCGCCTCGGCCGGCTGATGTACGAGGGCCGCTGGTTCGACCCGCAGGCGCTGATGCTGCGCGACAGCCTGCAGAAGTGGGTCGGCCAGGCCGTCACCGGCAGCGTCACGCTGCGGCTGCGGCGCGGCCAGGACTACTCGGTGATCGACACCCAGGGCCCGCACTTCAGCTACCACCCGGAGAAGCTGTCGATGGAGCGCAGCGTCGACGCCGCGTTCGTCCCGGACGACCGGATCGGCCAGCTGACCATGCGCAACCTGGACATCGCCGACTCGCGCAGCAAGCTGGAGCTGTACGCGGGCCACGGCCAGCTGTCGCAGTGGAGCGGCCTGATCGGCGAGCTCGCGCCCGGCGGCGCGGCGCCGATCGCCGCGGGCACCGGACACGAGGCGGAGTCCACCGCGCTCGACCACGCGGCGATCGAGTCCGGCACCGACTGACCGGGCGCGCCCGTCCCAGCCGGTCCCGGGGGGCCGCGGCCCCCGCCCGGTGGGGGGGGGGCCGCCGGTGGCAGAGGCAGAGGGGCCGTTGGCACTACGGGCCCCC
>NZ_JBHWDU010000060.1:27996-51237 GCF_042734825.1 Kitasatospora sp. NPDC059648
GGCGGGCCGTGCCGGCCACCGCCTGCCGGGGCCCCCCCGCCCCCCCCGGGCCGGGGGGCCCCCCCCCCCCCCGGGGGCGCGCGCCCCCGGCCTTTCCGTTCGCAGGAGCAGCGTTCACTCGAACGGCCGACCCGCCGTGCGCTCCGCCCCCGGAGGTAGCTGAATGGCGGACGGCGCCCGCCGACGGGAAGGCAGGTCCGGGGATGGGTGAGGCGATCGGTCCGGTGCTGGCCCCGGCGGTGGCGGTCGCGCTCAGTCCGCTGCCGCTGATCGCGGTGCTGCTGATCCTCGCCTCGCCGCGCGGCCGGGCCAACGGGCTCGCCTTCACGGCGGGCTGGGTGCTCGGACTGGCAGCGGTCGTGGCCGCGGTGGTCGCGGCGGGCCTCGCGCTGGACCCGGCCGACCGCGCACCGACCTGGCCGTCCTGGCTGAAGCTCGCCCTCGGCGCGGCGTTGCTCGTGCTGGCCGCCGAGCAGTGGCGCAACCGCCCCCGCCCTGGGCACGTCACCGCACCCCCGGCCTGGCTGCTGGGGATCGACCGGCTGACTCCCGCGCGGTCCGCCGGGCTCGCCGTGGCCCTGGTGGTGACCCGTCCCAGGACGCTGCTCGCGGCCGTCGGCGGCGCCGCCTCGATCGCCGCCGCCCGGCCCGGCACCGGGGCGATGGCCGTGGCCTCGGCCGTGCTGGTGCTGATCGGCTCGCTGGGCACCCTCCTGCCGCTCGCCGTCCAGCTCCGGGGTGCCGACCGCGCGGCCCACTCCATGGGCGAGTGGCGCGCCTGGACGGCAGCGCACAATGCGGCGATCATGATCGCCGTCCCGCTCGTGCTCGGCGCCGACTACCTCGGCAGCGCCCTCGCCGGACTCACCTGACCCGCTCTCCCCGCTCTCTCCCAGCGGATCCGAGCCGCCCCGCCGCCCTCAACGGATCCGCTCCCCCACCGCCCCCTCAGCGGATCCGGGCTGCCCCCCGCCCCCGCACCGCCCGTACGCCCAGCCGCCCGGCGCCGGCGGTCCCCGGCCGCGCCGCCACCGCCTCCCGCAGGGTCAGGAGGATCTCCCCGTCGTAGCGTTCCGCCAGCAGCCGGGCCAGCTCGGCGGCGCAGCCCGGACGGGCCCGCGGGGCCAGCTCCGGCAGCCGGCCCGGGTCACTGAGGTCCTCGGCCTCGGCTGCCCAGCGGGCCGCGTCGCACCGCTCGCCCTCGGCGGCGTAGTGCACGGCCAGGCAGTGGACGGCCAGTTGGTCGCCGTACTGGGCGGCGATCCGCCACCAGAAGACCCCGTCCGCCGTGCGGCCCATGCCGTAGAGCAGGCAGCCGAGCGTCCGGAAGGCGGCCTTCTCGGCGAGTTCGAGGTCCAGCGCCAGCTCTCCCGGCTCGGCCGCTCCGGCCACCCCCGCACACAGGTGCCGCAGGTCGCGCCGCAGTTCGGAGCGCCCGGCGGTCCAGGGATGGTCCCCGGCGGCGGGGGAGTGCGGCGGCCGGGCGACGGCGGGCGGCCGGGCCGGGCGCTCACGCCCGGTCGGGACGGCCCGTCGGGCGGCGCCCAGCCGCTCGGCCAGCCGGCGGGTGAAGGCCGCCGGGTCGTGGTCGTGGAACTCCCGGTCCAGTTCGACGGCGTGCTCGTGCAGCAGCGCGGTGACCTTCATGTCGCCTGCCCGTCGTCCGGGTGCTCCAGCAGGTACTCCAGGTGGCGCCGCCCGAGGCTGTAGTAGGTGCGGGCGGTGGTGTGCGCGATGCCGAGCGACCGACCGATGTCGGGGTAGGACAGACCCGCCTGGCGCAGCCGGACCACGTCGGCCTGGACCGGCGCGGCCCGCGCGAGCTCGTCCATCGCCCAGTCCAGGGCGTCCATCTCGGCGAGCTCCTCCAGCTCGTCCTGACTCGTGTCGGGGCGGCGCTGGGCGATCACCCGCAGCCGTTTGCGCTCGGCGCGGCGGCGTTCACGCAGGACGTCGATCACCGCGTCCTTGACGATCTTGAAAGCGAAGGCCTGCGGATCCTCGCTGGCCAGGGCGCGGCGCCAGTTCTTGTAGAGCGTGGTGCCGGCGTTCTGCACGGCGTCCTGGGCGTCCTCGCGGTGACGCAGGCGCTGCTGGGCGTAGCGGAGGTAGCCGGTGTTCTCACGGGTGAAGAACGCCTCGAAGTCGTTCGGCAGGTCGTCGAGCGGGTCGGCCCGCAGGCTCCGCTCCTCGCCCGGCCCGGAAGTGTTCACGCGCGCCCCCTCTTCCTGGGTCAGCTGGCCGGCTCACCGGATGGCACGCCGACGGCCCCTCTGGGGGCTCGTGGTGTAACCGTCCGGGAGGCGCGGGTTGTTGACCGGATCGGGCGGACAATTGGCGAACCTTTCCGTTCACTTTCGAACAGTGCCACTGACCTGCCCGTTCGCCCTCGCGGACCGCCACCCGACGAGCAGCACGTGACCCAGATCACACCCCGCCGGGGGTCGGCTTGACAAGCCCCGCGGCGACCCTGCCGCGATCGGCGGCGGCCGCGACTACGGCGCCGGCTCCACGTCCGCCGAGTCCAGTGCGACGGTCACCCGGTCCAGCAGCCCCCGCAACGCGGCCAGGTCCTCGACCGGCAGCCCGGTCGCCGCGAGCAGCCGCCGCGGCACCTGCCCGGCCCGAGCGCGCAGTGCCGACCCGTCGGCAGTGAGGGTGACGGTGACCGACCGCTCGTCCTCCTGGCTGCGCTCCCGGCGCACCAGTCCGGCCGCCTCCAGCCGCTTGAGCAGCGGGGAAAGGGTGCCCGAGTCGAGCCGCAGGCGTTCGCCGATCCGCTTGACGGGCAACTCGCCGTCCTCCCAGAGCACCAGCATGACCAGGTACTGCGGATAGGTCAGCCCCAGGTCCCGCAGCAGGACCCGGTAGACGCCGCCGAAGGCGCGCGAGGCGGCGTTGAGCGAGAAGCAGATCTGCTGGTCGAGGCGGAGCAGTTCCTCGTCCGCCATGCCGGGGAGCGTGGTCATGACCCCATGGTACCGATCACAGACGCGCGATTGAGTTGTGCGCAATTGAGTTGCGTGCTCTACTTATGGAGCGGCCGGCCACCGGACCTCGCAAGGCCCGGACCGCCACCGAAGCACGACGACTCCGCACGCCCCGCGCACCCCCACGCACCACGGAAGCGCATCACGAAGGGACCCACCATGGACGCGCTCTACACCGCAGCCGCCACCGCCAACGGCCGTGAGGGCCGCGCCGTCAGCTCGGACGGCCAGCTGGACCTCGCCCTCGCGATGCCGCCCGCGCTCGGCGGCAGCGGCCAGGGCACCAACCCCGAGCAGCTGTTCGCGGCCGGCTACGCCGCCTGCTTCGCCAGCGCCCTCGGCCTGGTCGGCCGACAGGCCCGGGTGGACACCAGCGAGGTCTCGGTGACCGCCGAGGTGTCCATCGGCAAGGACGACGCCGGCTTCGGCCTGTCCGTCGTGCTGCGCGTCGAGCTGCCGGACGCGCTCTCCGGCGAGAGCGGTCTGCTGCTGGTCAAGCAGGCGCACGAGGTCTGCCCGTACTCCCGCGCCACCCGGGGCAACATCCCGGTCGAGCTGGTCGTCGAGTAAGTCGGGCGGGTCGCGCCGTGAGGTCCGCCGCACCCCGCGCGCGGCGGACCTCACCCGCCCCTCCGGCGGCCCCCGCGCCCCCGGTCAGCCCCCGCCCGACCCGCCGGGGCCGCCGGGGCCGCCGGGGCCGCCGGGGCCAATAGGTCCGCCCCGCCCAGCAGGTCCGCCAGGCCCACCCGTCCTGCCAGGCCAACCGGGCTCGCCGGACGCGCCAGGCCCGTCCGGCGAGCGCAGCGTCTCCAACCGGTGGCGGAACTCCTCGGCGTCGATCTCGCCCCGCGCGAACCGCTCCGCGAGCAGCTGCTCCGGCGCCGTCCAGCCCCGTGGCCCGCCGGGCCCGACGCCCGCGGCGCCGGCGCCGTGCGCGATCGGCTGCCCCGAGCGGGAGACGTACCGGAACAGCGAGACGGCCAGGAGCACCAGCACCGCCAGGATGATCAGCGCGATGATCGCCATGACGACGATCCCCCAGCCGCCCGGCCCCGCGTGCCCGGGCCCGAAGCCGTGCCCATGCCAGTGCCTCATCAGGACCTCCTCCTCCGGCCCGCCGGGCCCGCCGAGGTGTTCGACACCGGAACCGCCCGGGGTGCAGTGACGACCGACCGCCGTGCGGCCTGAGCTGCCGCGCCGCCCGGGGTGATCAGCGCCTTATCACCATCGTGCGCCCGCGACCCGTCAAAGCGCTGTGAAGAAGGCCTGAGAAAACGTTCCTGCAAGACCGCCGCCGCCCACCGGGGTAGCGTTGCCGCCCATGAGCCACCACCCACCCGACGACCACCGCTCCCCCGAGCAGCTGGTCGCGGCCGGAGCGCTCCGCCGCCACGCCGACGGCCGCCCCCACCCGGCGCTCAACCACTCCCCGATCGCCTACGTGTCCACCGCGCTCTGGGCCGAACTCACCGCCCTGGCCATCGCCCCCAGCGCCGCCGAGGCCACCGCCGCCGCCCTGCTGCGCGCGCTCGCCGACCGCGCCGTGGACGCCGCACTAGCCCCCGGCAACGAACGCGCCCCGCGCGACGACCTGTACGTCACCGACCCCGCGCACATCGGTCCGCACCGCCGGGCGGTCTGGTTCCAGCGCTTCGGCCCGGGCGGCCCGATCACCGCCGCCTTCGCACCCTGAGGCGGCCCGCGGCCCCCTGCCAGGCCCCCTCGGTCAGCGCTCGACCGTCAGGCTCTCGCAGACCCAGCTCAACCGCTCCGGCCCGCCGAATGGCGGCCGCTCGTGGTAAGTGCCGTCCGCCACCGACAGGTTGACGATCAGATACGCGTGCCAGTCGGCCCCGACGCCGTGCAGATCCGCGTAGACCAGCTGGTCCTGGACGTACCAGTCCACCGAGTTCGCACCGAGCACCACCCGCAGGCCGATGTTCGCCCCCGGGCCGACACCGGCGCCGCCGCCGTGCCAGTAGCGGAAGCCGCCCCGCACGTGGTTGGAGATCTCCAGCAGATCAGGGTTGTCCGGGTGGTACTCGAAGACGTCCACCTCGTTGCCGCCGTCCCGCCAAGTCCAGATCGCCGGCCAGGCGCCGATCTCGACGGGCAGTGTGACCCGCGCCGAGAGCACGTCCCCGGTGCGGACCTGGAAGCCTTCCGGACTGCCCTCCGTGGTCAGCAGGTTGCACGTCCAGAGTCCGCCGGTACGGCGCCGCACGGCGGTGAACACCCCGCCGGGGCAGTACTCGTGACTCAGGTAGTCGAGCTTGTGGTCGCTCCGGTTGGTCGGCCCCATCCGGGGGTACGCGCTGGTGCGCCCGGCGATCCACTGCCTGGTCGAAGTGAAGTCCGCGTCGAACACGACTGCCACGGCCGCCTCCCCAATGCTCCGGCGTCCCGGCAGCCGGACCGCCGGGCACACAGAGTGAGTTACCCGATACGATCCGCAGTATGCGAACCGGACCTCCACGGTCCGAGGCGAACGCGTCGAGCGGGGGCGACCGGAGCCGCCAAGACGGCCAGGACGGATCAAGACGGACGGTCAGGACGCCAGGACGGCCAGGGCGGCCGGGTCCGCGGGGCGGTCAGCCGATCGACGCGGTGGCTCCCCCGGCCTGGAGCCGGTCGGTCACCGAGACCACCCCGTCCACCGAGCGGCACAGGTTCAGCACGATCGGCACCAGGTGCGCCTCGGGCACGGTGCCGCTGAGCACCACCCGGCCCTGGTCGACCTCCACCCCGATCTCCGCCGGGCTCACCCCTTCGATCCGGCCGAGCACCTCCTCGACGATCTCCCGCCGGATCACCTGATCCTCGCGCAGGAACACCCGCAGCAGGTCCCCGCGGCTCACCATCCCGATGACCCGCCCCTCCTCGTCCAGCACCGGCAGCCGCTTCAACCCGTGCCGGCTCATCAGCCGGGCCGCCGCCACCACACTGGTGTCGGGCGTGGTGCAGACGGGCTGCGCCGTCATCAGGTCCGCCGCGGTGACCTCGCCGCCGTGACCCACCCGCGCCGACTCGGGCGCGGGCAGCAGGCTGCCCGGGTCCTCCTGCGCGGCCAGCGTGCGCAGCAGGTCCGCCTCCGACACCAGTCCGAGCGGCCGCCCGTCAGGGTCCACCACCGGCACGCCGGTGATGTCGTACTCGGTCAGCAGCGCGACGATCTCCTGGAAACCGGTCTCGGGGGCGACCCGGACCACGGGGCTGGTCATCACGGATTCGACGGTGGCATGCGGCACGCCGGTTCACCTCGTCCAACGGTGCTGGTCCGACCGGGCGCGGATCGTCCGGGCCGGTACCGGCAGCATGGCCTCCAACCGCGCGGATCGCCAGAGGCCAAGGGGCCGAACGGGTGGGACCAAGGGCCCTCTTCTTCTAATAACACCTTCCCGACCAACGGTCCGCCCGCTCCGCCGTCCTCCAGTCCCCGCGGCACGGTCCCACCCCGGACGGCGCAACCATCACATGATCGACTCGTTGGACCGTCCAGCACGACAGCACTGACGGCACCGGGAGGGCCCATTGGCAGGACGGACGGTGGGCGCGGCACCGGCGGCCCGGAGCGGCGCCGCGCGGCCGGTGGCGGAGGCGGAGGCCGCGCTGGTGCGGCACTACCGCCGCCTGGTCCGGCTCGCCTACCTGGCCCTGCCCGCCGACCGGGACCGGCACAGCCGGGTGCTCGCCGCCCACGGGGCCGTCCAGCGCGCCCTGCCGTTCCGGTGGACCCGCCGCCCCGGGCCCGGGTCCGCCGGAGCGGACCCGGTGTACGCGGCCCTGCGCCTCCGGGTGCTGCGCGCCGCACTGCGGCCGCGTCCGGGCGCGGGCCTGTCGGCGCCCCGGGCTTGGGGCCTGCGGCTGTTCACCCCGCACGGCGGCGAGCAGGACGCGGCGCTGGACCACGCGCTCACCGCCCTCGACGCCCCGGCCCGGGCGGCCTTCGGCCTGCGGGTGGTGGAGGGGCTGGCGGACGGACCGGCGGCGGAGGTGCTGCGGCAGGCCGGGGTGGACCGGCCGGAGGAGGCCGTCGCCGTGGCCTCCGGGATCCCGGCCGGGCCGGAGGCCGAGCCGCCCGCCTTCGACCCGTGCGCCGTCCGGGTGCAGCCCACCGACCTGCTGCGCCGCCGCCGTACGCTGACCGCCGTGATGGCGGTCGGGGTGCTCGGGCTGACCACGACGGCCACCGTCCTGGGCGGCGGTTCCGAACCGGCGGGCAGCACCGCCCGGGCGGATGGCCCGCCCGCGGGCGCCGTGACCGACCCGGCCCGGCTGGTCCGAGTGGCGCCGGACGCCTGGCAGCACACGGCCCGGGTCGACTTCGGCGCCTGGCCGGGCCGCGGCGACCGGCGCGAGGACGGCGCACTGCTCGGCCGTGCCCTGGCCGCGTGGTCCCGCCCGGGCCCGCGGACCCACGCCGAGCCGGGCACCGACACCGCCCCGCCGGCCACCGCGCCGCAGCTGCTGTACGCCGGGACGGTGGACGGCACCGGGGTGGCGCTGCTGTACGACGGCCGCCGGATCGCCCGCTACACCGACGGGCCGGGCGGCGGCCTGGACCTCGCCCGAGCCGACGGCGCGGACCCGACGACGGCGGGCGCGGTGGTGCTGAGCCGCCGGGGAACCGCGCTGCGGTACCTGCTGGCACCCTGGGTCGACGCCGCCGAGACCCGCCGGATCGACCAGCCCGACGCCGCCGCCCGCCCGCTGGACCACCCCGACGGGGTCACCGCGGCCGCACCCGGCGGCGGGCTCGCGGACTGCCGGGGCGCCACCGTGCTCCAGCTGCGCTCCTCCCCGGTGAT
Organism: Kitasatospora sp. NPDC059648; assembly: GCF_042734825.1. NCBI lineage: Bacteria > Bacillati > Actinomycetota > Actinomycetes > Kitasatosporales > Streptomycetaceae > Kitasatospora > Kitasatospora sp. NPDC059648. The sequence continues at coordinate 35,795 of NZ_JBHWDU010000060.1, forward strand.
CGCCGAGAAGCACGCCTTCCTGCTGGCCGACCTCGGCGGCCTCCTCCCGGCCCACCTGACCTACGCACCGCCGCCCGACCGCACCCAGCCCGGCACCGCCCAGCCCGACCGCACCCAGCCCGACCGCACCCAGTCGGACCGCAGCCAGTCGGACCGCAGCCAGTCGGACCGCGAGCCGCGCGAGGCCACGGCCCAGGACGCCCTGCAGGCCTGGGCGCGGGCCGGCTGCGCCGTGCCGGACGGCTCACCGGGCGTCAGGCAGCTCAACCTGTGGGCCTTCGCGGTGCAGCCGCTGCCCCAGAACGCGGGCTCGGCGGCCTGGTTCTGCCTGCGCGCCGACCGCTGGACGGGCGAGGGCAGCGCGGCCACCGCCGTGCTGCTGCCCTCCGCCCGGGGCCCCCAGCGCACCGGCGGCGGCCCGGGCCGCTCGTGCAGCCGGTTCGAGCAGGACACCGTGGCCTGGACGTGGTGGCGCTCCCCGCAGGGCGCCGAGTACGTGCTCGCGGCGGGCAGCCGACGGGTCACCCGGCTCGCCGTCAAGGGCCCGGACTGGTCGGCCGACCGCCCGGCCCCGGACCGCACCCTCGCGGTCGAGCGGCCCGCCCGGACCGCCGTCCAGGTCGAGGCGCTGCTCGACAACGGCAGCCGGATCAGCCCACCGCACTGACCCGTCCGGCCAGCAGCGCAGCATAGTCCGGGAGTTCGAGGCTGGACACCTGCTTTCCCAGCTCCAGCATACGGTTCAGCACCCACCGCCGGTTGAGCAGCCCGTTGCGCAGCCGCAGCCCGGCCGCCGTGCGCGGCGCCAGGAACGGGCCGGTCCGGTCCCCGCCCTTCTGGCAGCCCCGGGCGTAGTCCCGCAGCAGTTCCTCGTACCGGGCGAAGGCGGCCCGGTGGTCGCCGCGGGCCAGCGCCAGCTCGCCCGCCAGCACGTACGCGGCCACCACCGCCGTCCCGGTGCCCATCCCGCCGATGGTGGCACCGCAGGCGGCGTCGCCGAGCAGGGCGATCCGGCCGGTGGACCAGGCGGGGACGTCGGCGCGGCTGATCGAGTCGAAGTACGGCTCGGGCGCGGCGTCCAGGCTCCGGAGCAGCTGCGGTACCCGCCAGCCGAGGCCGTCGAAGGCGGCGCGGATCAGCTCCTTCTGCCGCCCGGTGTCTTGGCGGTCGTAGCGCAGTTCGGGCGAGGCGAAGAGGCAGAAGGCGCCGGCCCGGGCCGGGTCCCGGCGGTCGGCGCCGACGGACATCAGCCGGCCGGGGACGTTCAGGCCCACCGTGCCGGCCGGCAGGCCGTACTCGTTGGGCAGCTGCCAGGTGGCCGCGTAGTAGCCGAGGTGGCGGACGAACCGCTGCTCGGGGCCGAAGGCCAGGCGCCGGACGGCGGAGTGCAGCCCGTCGGCGCCGATCACCAGGTCGAACTCGCGCGGCGCGCCGCGCCGGAAGGTCACCCGCACGGTGTCCGCGGACTCCTCCAGGGTCTCGACGGAGTCGCCGAAGACGTACTCGGCGCGGGAGCTGCCGTGCCGGTACAGCACCTGGGCCAGCTCCCCGCGCGGGATCTCCAGCTCTCCGCCCGCGAAGTCGGCCGGCAGGTGGAGCAGTCGGCGCCCCTGTTGGTCCACGAAGGTGATCGGGCTGCCGCCGGTGTCGAGGGCGCGCAGCTCCTCCAGCACGCCCATCCGTTCCAGCACGGTGAGGTGGGTACGCCCCCGGAAGTCGACGTTCTGCCCGCCGCCGCGCAGCTCGGGGGCGAGTTCGACCACCGTGACCTCGAAGCCGTACCGGCCCAGCCAGTGGGCTAGGGCGGGGCCGGCGATGCTCGCGCCCGAGATCAGCACCCTGGAGCGCCGGGAAACGCGCATGGAAACCACTCCGTCCGAGGATCGAGAAACTGTGTCTGATGGACACAGTTCATTGCTGTGTACGGTAGACGCAATTTGCACGGACGGACAACCCCCGGAACGGGAGCGGACGATGGGCGAGGCGGCGAACGACACGGTGCGGCTGCTCTGGGAGCGGCCCGCCCGGCCGACCCGCGGGCCGAAGCCGGCCCTCAGCCTGGAGCGGATCGCCGCCGCGGGCGTCGAGGTGGCGGACGCCGAGGGGCTGGGCTCGGTCTCCATGCAGAAGGTGGCCGGGCTGCTCGACTTCACCAAGATGTCGCTCTACCGCTACGTCCCCGGCAAGGCCGAACTGGTCGCGCTGATGGTCGAGTCGGCGGTCGGCGAGCCGCCCGCGTCCCCGGACGCCCCCGACTGGCGGAAGCAACTCACCGCCTGGGCCCATCACTTGGCGGAGGCCTTCGCCCGGCACCCGTGGCTGCTGGACGCCACCCTCGGCCCCCGGGTGCCCGGACCGAACGAACTCGCCTGGCTGGAGCGGGTGGTGGCCGCCCTGGACGGCCACGGGCTGACCGGCGCCGAGCGGATGGACGCCGCGGTGCTGCTCTCCGGGCACGTGCGCAGCATCGCGGAGCAGGCCCGGGCGATCGGCCCGGACGGCTCCCCCGAGGCCGAACTCCTCACCGCCCTCGGCACGGTGGTGCACCGGCACGCCGACCGCTTCCCCGCCGTGGCCGCGGCGATGGCCGATCCGGACGGGCGCGACCAGGCCCTGGACTTCGGCCTGGCCCGCATCCTGGACGGCCTGGCCGCCCTGATCGCCCGCCGCACGAACCGGGGAGCGGAGGCGTAGCCCGAAAACGCGTCGAACCGGCGCCGCACGGGCGGCTACCATCCGCTGCCATGGCGATGTTCGTGCACCTGACCGCCGCGGCGAACACGCCGCGCATCCGCCGCGCCGGGATCCGGGCCGACAGCCGGGGCCAGGGCGGTGTGCGGGGGGTGTACTGCTTTCCCGTGCTGCCCTCCCACACCCTCACCCACCAGTGGCTGCGCGAGCTGGCCCGGTTCGGCCCGAAGGGCTCACTGGCCGCGGTGCACGTCCGCCTGGACGACGCCCAGCAGGTGCTCGTCGGGCACTACCGGGACCGCGCCGCGGACGCCCAGCGCTGGCTGACCGCCGCCGAGGCGGTCGCGCGGATCGCCGCGCTGCCGGACCCGCGCGGCTGGGAGGTGGTCGTGCCGCGCGCGGTGGGTGCCCGCGAGGTGCACCGGGTCCGCGCGGTGCCGCAGGTCGCGGGCTGGCGCTACCTCCCGGGCGCGCACGGCACCCGCCCGTGCACCTGCTTCGGCTGCCGCATCCGCGGCGAGTACGGCGGCCGGCGGCTGCGCGAGCGCCATCCGCACCCGCTGGACGGGCCGCCACCGCCCGTCCCCGTCCTGCTGGCCCGGATCGAGGCGGCGGGCGAGCCCGGCGATCCGGACGCGCTACGGGCCGCCCTGCACTGGTTCGGCCTGCGCCGTCGCGGCCCGCTGGAGCGCCTCACCCCGCTGGCCGCCCACCCCGACCCGACCGTCCGCCGGGAGCTGGTCTGGGCGGTACAGGGCTGGTCCACGCCGGGCGTCACCGAACTGCTGGACGGCCTCGCCGCCGATCCGCACCCGGACGTCCGCGAGGCCGTCGCGGACGTCCGGGCGCTCTGAGATCCGCCGAGCGCTCCGGACCTGCCGGCGGTTCCGGCTCAGGAGACGCGCTTCAGCTGCCAGGAGTTCTTGTCGAAGCTGGGCACGGAGGAGTACTGGCAGCCGGAGCTGTAGTAGCTGCTGACGATCGTCCAGCCGGCCGGCGGCCAGGTCGAGGCGCAGGCGTTGACCGCGGTGCCGACCGGGTAGCCGGTGAGATCCATGACCTTCTTGGTGTTCGGGTTGAAGCCGGAGCCGCACCCCGCGCTGTTCCACCACTGGACGTCCACGAAGCCGCCCGGCGTCAGCGAGGAGGAGCACATGGTGCTGGTGCTGCCGGGAGCCGCCTGGGCGGTGCCCATGGTGAGGGTGAGGGCAGCGGCGGTACAGCCGAGGGCGAGGGCGGCGGCTCGAAGTCGGGTCACGGGGCGGCTCCTTCTCGGGTGACGCGGCCTGTCCGCGCCAGGAGCCATTCCTATCGGCACGAAGCGCCCGCCGGACAGTGCCTTTCCGGCCCCACCGACGGCGCGTTCTCGCCCCTCCCCCACTCCGGACCGGTCACCGTCGAGCCCCTCACCTGCGACGACTCCCGTCGAGGTGCCCGTTCGGCCGGGCGGGGTGATCATGGGACGAACCGCGACTTCGGCGATTCGGCGTGCCGGTACCCTCCGGCGGCGCAAGGGAAGGGACCGCGATGTTCCAGCTCCTGTGGATTCTGCTCATCGGCTTCGTGCTCGGCCTGCTCGCCAAACTGATCCTGCGCGGGCCGCAGTCGATCCCCTGGTGGCTGACCATGCTGCTCGGCGCCGGCGGGGCCTTGCTGGGCAACGCCGTCTCCGGCTGGATCGGCGTCCGCCACACCTCGGGCATCGACTGGATCCGCCACATCCTCCAACTCGCCTTCGCCGTCGCCCTGGTGGCCCTCGTGGCACCGGCCTGGAGCAGGAACCACCCATCCCGCTGAGCGGCACCCACCCCGCCGAGCGACGCCGGCGCCGCCCCGCGGCGGACGGGCTCAGCCCACGTGCACCGCGGGCCGCCGGGTGCGGTCGGGCTCCGCCTCGCGGAGCACCTCCCTGGTCACCGGGGCGATCTCGCCCTGCCCGAACAGGAAGAACCGCAGGAACTGGGCGAAGGGATTGCCCTCGGTCCACTCGAAGTAGATGTGCGGCTGCTGACCGGTGAGGTCGCGCACCTGCAGCAGCAGGGCGGCCAGCGCGTTGGGCACGCTGGAGCTCTGCAGCGACAGCACCCGGTAGCGCTCGTGCAGCACCTCGCCGCGCACGGTCAGTTCGGCCTCGAAGTCGGACGGGTCGAGCACGGTGACCTCGACGAAGACCAGGTCGTCCTCGGACGGGATGTCGTTGTCCTTGCGGATCTGGCGGAGCTTGTCGCGGTACTCGGCGAGGTCCCGACTGTTCGGCTCGTTGGCGATCAGCCGCAGTGGGCGGTGCATGTAGTCCCGGACGAAGCGCTCCGCGACGGCGTCCAGCACCACCTCGGTGACGCGCAGTTCGAAGGCGCGCTTGAGCCGGGAGAGGAAGGAGACCAGCATGATGCCCGCGATGAAGCAGGCGCCGATCTTGACGCCGTCCGGGCGCTCGGCGATGTTCACCGCCGTGGTGTAGAGGAAGACCGCGGCGATCACCGCGAAGGTGACCGTCCAGCGCCGCTCCCCCGCCTTGTGCGCGGCGATGGTGACGGCGACCGCGGCGGAGCTGATCAGCACCAGCACGCCGGTCGCGTAGGCGCCGCCCTGGGCGTCGACGCTGGCGTCGAACAGCCAGGTGACCAGGAAGGCGATCAGAGTCAGCACGATCACCGTCGGCCGCACGGCGCGGGCCCAGTGCGGCGCCATGCCGTAGCGCGGCAGGTAGCGCGGCATCAGGTTGAGCAGTCCCGCCATGGCGGAGGCACCGGCGAACCAGAGGATGGCGATGGTCGACAGGTCGTAGACGCTGCCGAAGGTGCTGCCCAGGTACTCGTGGGCGAGGTAGGCGAGCGCTCGCCCGTTGGCCCCGCCGCCGCTCTTGAAGGCGTCCTTCGGGATGAGCAGGGTCGTGATGAGGCTGGTGGCGATCAGGAAGACGCTCATGATCACGGCGGCGGTGGTGAGCAGGTGCCGGGCGCCGCGAATGCGCCCGGTGGGCTTCTGCTCGGTGTCGTCCGGGTCGCCCTCGATGTGCGGCATCACGGCGACGCCCGTCTCGAAGCCGGACAGGCCGAGCGCGAGCTTCGGGAAGACGATCAGCGCCACGCCGATCATCGCCAGGGCGTTGCCGTGCTCGGCGGTGAGCCCGTCCACCCAGTCGCCGAACACGTGCGGCTCCGCGAAGACGTGCCAGAAGCCGTTGACCACCACGACGACGTTGAGCGCGAGGTAGACCGCGACCAGCGCCACGGCCAGGCCGATGGCCTCGCTGAAGCCCTTGAGGAAGACCGCGCCGAGCAGGGCCACCATGATGAGGGTGAGCAACACCTGCTTGCCGGACAGGGCGCTGTGCAGGTGGGGGTTCTCGATCAGGTGCGCCGTGGCGTCGGCGGCCGACAGGGTGATCGTGATCATGAAGTCGGTGGCGGCGAAGCCGAGCAGTGTCAGCACGAAGAGCTTGCCCTGCCAGAACGACAACAGGCGCTCCAGCATCGCGATCGAACCCTCGCCGTGCGGGCTCTCGACGGCCACCCGCCGGTAGACCGGCAGCGCGCCGAACAGGGTCACGAAGACCAGCACGATCGTCGCGATCGGCGACAGCAGACCGGCCGCGAGCGCCGCGATGCCCGGCTGGTAGCCGAGGGTGGAGAAGTAGTCGAGGCCGGTCAGGCACATGACCCGCCACCAGGGCGCCCCCTTCTCCCTGGGTGCCTCCGCGTGCGGGCCCGGGTGCTGCTTGGCCATGTCCGACAGGCCCTCAAGCATCCACGCCCGGAACCGCGCGCCCCGCGTCGAGGGAGCCGCTCCCGATCGAGCCGAATCCGACGACACCACGTGCACCCCTGTCCACGAATTCGGCCGGCCGCCACACGGTTCCGGACCCCCAGGCCGCCGGACGGCGGGCCTGGTCAGGCTAGGTGACCGGCTCCCCGCCGCCCGGCAGCCGCACGGGCCAACACGCCGGGGTGCGCCCGTACGGCCCTCCCGGGCGGCGGCCGCCGACCGGCCGTGATCGGCGCATCCGGCGCGGCGGTGTCCGCCGCCCCCTCGAAAGGGGTAGACATGTCCGCGCGCATTGACTCATCGGCTTGACGCGCCCAGGAATGCGGCAACGGAGCGAGAGGGAGACAGCGGTGGCGGAACCGACCCGGCGGAGGATCCTCGGCCTGAGCCTGATGGCGGCCGCCGTCACCTCCTGCGGCACCCGGCACCCGGACTCCGCCCCGTTCCCCACGCCCGACGCCCAGGGCACGCCCGGCACCGCCGGACCCACCGCCGCCCAGCACGCCGGCCTCAAGGGCGACAGTTCGAACGAGCAGTCCCTCCCCGGCAACCCCGACTGGCAGATCACCGACCCCGGCCGGGCCGGAGCCGTCGAGGGCTTCGCCGACCGGGTCAGCGTGCTGCCCGGCGAGTCCTTCGGCCTGCACGTCTCCACCTCCGCACCCGCCTTCACCCTCTCCGCCTACCGGACGGGCTGGTACGGCGGTGCCCGGGCCAGGCTGGTCTGGCGCCGCGAGCACGTTCCCGGCACCAAGCAGGCCGACCCGCACGTGGACCAGACCACCCGCACCGTGCTGACCGGCTGGCAGCGCACGCTCGCCGTGGACACCGCGGGCTGGCCCGAGGGCGCCTACCTGCTGCGCCTGGACGCCGAGGACGGCTCCGGCCGCAGCTACGTCCCGCTCACCGTCCGCTCGGCGAGCACCGCCGGCCGGACGGTGGTCATGAGCGCCCCCGCGACCTGGCAGGCCTACAACGAGTGGGGCGGCTACAGCCTCTACAACGGCCCGACCGGGACCCTGGCGACCCGCTCGCTGCGGGTCGTCTTCGACCGGCCGTACGGCTACGACCACGGCGCCGGGCTGTTCCTGGTCTACGAGGCCCCGCTGGTCGCCCTGGCCGAGAAGCTCGGGCTGGCGCTCGCCTACACCACCGGCATCGACGTGGCCCGCGACCCGGGGCTGCTGCACGGGGCGAACGCCGTGCTGTCGCTCGGCCACGACGAGTACTGGTCCCCCGAACAGCGCGCCAACGTGGTGGCGGCCCGCGACGCCGGGACGAACCTGGCGATCCTCGGCGCCAACTGCTGCTTCCGCCGGGTCCGCTTCGAGCCCACCGAGCTCGGGCCGGACCGCACGGTGGTCTGCTACAAGGACGCCTGGGCGCAGGACCCGGGCCACCAGGCGGGCGCCCCGGCGACCACCGACTTCCGGGTCGGCCCGGGCGCCGACCCGGAGAGCTCGATGCTCGGCGTGATCTACGACGGCTACCCGGTGGACGCCCCCTACGTGGTCACCTCACCGGACCACTGGGCCTTCGAGGGCACCGGCGTCACGGCCGGGGCGTCCTTCCCGCACCTCGTCGGCGTCGAGTACGACCGGGTCGACACCGCCTTCCCGACCCCGCGCCCGATCGAGGTGATCGCCCACTCCCCGGTGGTCTGCGAGGGCCGGCACTCCCACTCCGACACCGCGTACTACACCGTGCCCAGCGGCGCCGGGGTCTTCGCCAGCGGCACCATGCGCTGGGTCGAGACCCTGGACGCGAACGGCCCCGGCGGCGGCACGGCCGACCACGGCATCGACTCCCACGCCGGGGACGTGGTCCGCAAGGTCACCGAGAACGTCCTGCGCGCCTTCGCCGCCGGCCCGGCCGGCCGCGCCCGTCCCGCCCGGGACAACCTGGCCGCCGTCTACGGCGCGGCGTAACGGGCCCCGGAGCCCGGTGCGCCCGGCCCTGGACGGGAGCGGGCCCGCGGCCGGGCTACACTCGCACGTCTGACAGCAGCGCAGGTCGTCCAGGACAACGGACCGGTGCGGCACCGGGTGCCGGCCGGCGACGGCAGGAGGAAAACAGAACATGGTCGAGGCCTCCCCCAAGGTCGTTGTCGTCGTCCCCACGTACAACGAGCGGGAGAACCTTCCGGTCCTCGCCGGGCTCCTCGCGGACCTCGCCGTACCGAACCTGCACCTGCTGGTGGTCGACGACAACTCCCCCGACGGCACGGGCGAGCTCGCCGACAAGCTGGCCGCCGACTCCGGGGGCACCGTCGGCGTGCTGCACCGCACCGAGAAGGACGGCCTCGGCCGCGCCTACCTGGCCGGAATGGCCCGGGCCCTGGAGGAGGGCGCCGACATCGTGGTCCAGATGGACGCCGACCTCTCGCACCCGGCCTCGGTGATACCCGAGATGGTGCGGACCCTGCTCGCCGACGACACCGCCGTGGTGCTCGGCTCCCGCTACGTGCCCGGCGGCTCGACCGCCGAGGAGTGGCCCTGGCACCGCAAGGCGCTCTCGGCCTGGGCGAACTTCTACGTCAACGCGATCCTCGGCCTGGGCGTCCGGGACGCCACCGCGGGCTTCAAGGCCTGGCGGGCGAGCACCCTGCGGGCCATCGACCTGCCCACCGTGCAGAGCAACGGCTACTCGTTCCAGGTCGAGATGAACTACCGGGTGATCCAGCGCGGGCTGACCATCCGCGAGGTGCCGATCCGCTTCGAGGAGCGGATCGAGGGCGCCTCGAAGATGAGCATCGGCGTGCAGGTCGAGTCGGCGCTCGCCCCCTGGAAGCTGCGCTTCAACCGCGAGGGCTAGACGTGTACTCCCTCCGGCGACCGGCGGTGTGAGCCGCGGCCGCGGGGAAAGAAGGCCGACATGGTTCTTCTCCCGGAGTCCCTCACGGACGTGCTCCGCCGCGCGGCCCGAGACCCGTTCGCCGTCCAGACCGTGCGGGCCACCGTGGCCGCCACCCTGTCCTACGGGGTGGCGACCCAGCTCAGCAGTGAGCCCGCCCCGCTGACGGCGCCGCTCACCGCGCTGCTGGTGGTCCAGGTCACCGTCTACTCCACGCTCAAGACCAGCGTCCGCCGGGTCGTCTCGGTGGTCGTCGGGGTGCTGATCGCGATCGGCTTCAGCGCCGTGGTCGGGCTCTCCTGGTGGAGCCTCGGGCTGGTCATCCTGGCCTCCCTGGTGATCGGGCGGTTCGTCCGGGTCGAGGAGTTCGTCCAGGAGGTCGCGATCAGCGCGATGCTGATCCTGGGCGTCACCAAGCTGGCCTCCCAGGCCTGGGACCGGGTGCTGGAGACCCTGATCGGCGCCGCCGTCGGCCTGCTGTTCAACCTGCTCTTCGCCCCGCCGGTCTGGGTGGACACCGCCGGGGAGTCGATCGAGGACCTCGCCCGGCGGGCCCGCCAGCTGCTGATCGACATCTCCGAGCAGCTGGGCCGCCCCACCCCGGTGGCCCGGGCCGCCGAGCGGCTGCACGAGGCCCGTCGGCTCGACCAGGCGATCGCGGACGTGGACGGGGCGCTGCGCCAGGCCGAGGACAGCCTGCGGTTCAACCCCCGGATCAGCGAGGGGCTGCTCTCCCGGCTGGTGCTGCGCACCGGGCTGGACACCCTGGAGATCTGCGTGGTGGTGATCCGGGTGCTGGCCCGCTCGCTGACCGATCTGGCCAAGCGGCGCGGGCCGGAGGAGCGGCTGTTCCCGCCCGAGGTGGCGGTCGGGCTGGAGGAGCTGCTGGCGCACGTCGGCGGGGCGATGGTCAGCTTCGCGGTGCTGGTGACCACCCAGGTCAGCCGCAACGCCGAGGAGGCCGAGGAGCGGCTGACCGCCGAGCTGGCGGCGGCCTGGGCCGCCCGGGAGAACGTCGCCCAGGTGCTGCTGCGCAAGGTCCAGGAGCACCCGGAGGCCTGGCAGCTGCACGGCTCGATGCTGGCCGAGGTGGACCGGATCCTGGACGAACTGGACCTGGAGCACCGCAGCCGGCGGCTGATGGAGGAGCTGGACCGCGCCTCGCTGGTGAGCCGGGAGCGGTTCTCCCGCCTCGCCCGGCTGCGCCACGCGGTACGGGGCGGGCGGCGGCGGGGCGAACGGGAGCGCCCGGCGGTTGGGGCCGGGCGCTGATCCGGACCCCGCTGGTCCGGAGCCCGTGGATCCGGGCCCGGCGCGACGGCCCCGCGGAGGTCAGGGCATCAGCCAGGGCTGCTGGGGCAGCGGGTGGCCGGTCTCCAGGTAGGTCTTGAGGTTGCACAGCACCGCCGACCAGCCCCGTTCGGCGTCCGCCCGCTCGTCCTCGTCGGCGAGGTTCTCGTGGGTGACGGTCAACCGGGTCAGGTCCTGCCAGTGCCGGAGGTCGAACGTGACCCGGGAGGGCCCCTCCGCGCGCTGCCCCTCCGGTCCGGCCCAGGTGGTGACCAGGCGGCGCGGGCGCTCGGACACCTCCACGGTGCCGATCACGTCGGCGATCCCGGAGCCGTCGGTGCGCTGGTGCTCCCAGGGCGCGCCGGGCAGCCAGGTGGAGACGTTGCGGTGGCCCCAGTAGAGACCGGACTCGTCGGCGTTGGTGAGCGCGTGCCAGACCCGCTCCGGGGTGGCGCGCAGGTAGACGATGCTCCGGTGGCTGAAGGCGGTCACGGCCTCAGCCCCCGGCCGCGTCGAGCAGCGGCTGGATCTCGATCTTCTGCATCCGCAGCATGGCCGCCATCACCCGGTCGGCCTTGGCCCGGTCCTGGTCGCCGAGCAGGTCGAGCAGGATCCGCGGGGTGATCTGCCAGGACAGGCCGAAACGGTCCTTGAGCCAGCCGCACGGGCCCGCCTGGCCGCCGTCGGCGGTGAGCTTGGCCCAGAGTTCGTCGACCTCCCACTGGTCGTCGCACTCGACCTGGAGCGAGACCGCCTCGGTGAAGGTGAACTCGGGGCCGCCGTTGAGCGCCGCGTAGGGCCGGCCGTCGAGTTCGAACTCGACGGTCATCACCGAGCCGGGCTCCCCCGGACCGGCCTCGCCGTAGTGGGTGACCCCGGTGACCCGGGAGTCGGGGAACAGCGAGGTGTAGAGGGCGGCGGCCGCTTCGGCCTGGTCGTCGTACCAGAGGAAGGTGGTGATTTTCTGCATGGGCCCGACCGTAGCGGCGGGGCCGGTCACGGCGGCCGAGCCACGGCCGGGGGTCACCGGATCGGCGCCCCCGGCCGGACCGGCCTCGGATCAGTGCACCCAGCCCGCGTAGCGCTGCACGAAGCGCTGGCCGGTGTGGGCGGTCACCACCACGTCGTAGCGGCCCTGCCGGTCCAGCGGCCAGGCCAGGCCGACCTGCTTGCCGGGCTTGACCCACACGGTCTGCGCGCTGCCCGCGAAGTCGTTGGGCGCGGCGGTGAAGGCCACGTCCGTCAGCCCGTCGTTGGCCACCTGGAGGGTGAGCTCCAGGCTGCCGCGAAGGTCGGCGGTGACGATCGGCACGCCGATGTCGTTCTGGCCGTCCTGCCCGTCCCGGACCACCGTGCCGGCGAAGCGGCGCACGAAGCCGTCCGGGCCGTGCACGGTGAAGTCGTAGCGGCCGTCGGTGGCGGCGGCGTCCCAGACGTACGTCGCGTTCGCCCCGGGGGCGACGGTGTACGGGGTGCCCGCGAACGGGAGCAGGATGTTGGGGTAGACGGTGTACGGGAAGGCCACCGAGCCGTCGTTGCTCATGGTGCAGGTGACCTTGCCGGTCCGTCGGTCCACCGCGACGTCGGCCCACGGCTGGTAGGGCAGCGGGCGGTGCGGGCGCTCGCCGCGCTCCTGGACCGGCATCGACTGGGCGCCGACCGCCGGGAGGGCCACGCCGGGCAGCTTGGTGCCCGCGTCGGCCCTGGCCATCAGGGCGTTGGTGTCGGGCAGCTTCGGGAGCGAGTGGTCGGGGGAGGCGAAGTCGAAGCAGCTGGTGAGGTCGCCGCAGACGGACCGGCGCCAGGCGGAGATGTTGGGCTCGGCCACGCCGGTGACCAGCTCCATGAAGCGCAGCACCGAAGTGTGGTCGCACACCTGGGAGTTGACCCAGCCACCGCGCGACCAGGGGGACGCCACCCAGAGCGGGACACGGTTGCCGAGGCCGATGGCGCGCCCCTGGGTGAACTCCTCGGGGGTGCCGGCCTCGGGGGTGGGCGGGATCATGTGGTCGAAGTAGCCGTCGTTCTCGTCGTACATGACCAGGAAGACGGTGTGCCGCCACACCTCCGGGTTGGACATCAGCGACTGCAGGGCCAGGTTGACCCAGTGCGCGCCGTAGGCGGGGCCGGCCTCCGGGTGCTCGGAGAACAGGTAGGGGGCGACCAGCCAGGAGACCGTCGGCAGGGTGCCGTCCTTGCAGTGGCGGTCGAAGTCGGTGGGGTCGAACTTGGTCATCGCGTTGACGTAACGCGGGTCGTCGTGCGGGAAGTCGTGGAACTGCTTGAAGTAGGAGAGGGCGTTGTCGTCGTAGTCGCCGGTGCGGTCGTCCTTGCTGGGGTTGTGGTAGACCCGCCAGCTGATGCCGGCCGCCTCCAGGCGTTCGGCGTAGGTGGTCCAGTCGGCGACGGGGTTGTCGGTGACCGGGGTGTTGTCGATCCAGGGGCCGGTGGTGCCGTCGCGGCCGGGGCCCGCGGTGCCGGTCCACAGGTAGAGCCGGTTGGGGTCGGTGGGGCCGGCCAGCGAGGTGAAGTAGGCGTCGCAGAGGGTGAACGCGTCGGCCAGGGCGTACTGGTAGGGGATGTCGTCCCGGGTGAAGTAGCCCATGGTGCGCTCGCCCTTGGCGGCGACCCACTTGTTCATCGCGCCGTTGTTGATGGCCTGGTGGCCGGTCGCCCAGTCGTGGGCCAGGCCGCCGGCGTTCTGCGCGTTGTACTTCGAGGTGTCCATCCGGTAGGGCAGCATCACGCCGCCGTCGCTGCGGCGGGCGTCGGGCTGGCGGAACACGTCGGTGCCGTCCGGGAACTGCAGCGCCTGCTTGTCGCCGAAGCCGCGCACGCCGTTCAGGGTGCCGAAGTAGTGGTCGAAGCTGCGGTTCTCCTGCATCAGGACGACCACGTGCTTGACGTCCTTGATGGTGCCGGTGAGGGCGGTGGCGGCCGCCGTGGCGGGGGCGGCCCCGGCCGCGGTGGTGGACAGGCCGGTCAGGGCGGTGGCGCCGACGGCCGCGGAGGCGCCGACGAAGGTGCGACGGGAGAGCTCGGGCATCGTGAACTGGCCTCTCACAGCTGGAAGGTGGCGACGGCGGCGGCGGTGTCGGAGGGCCACTCGTTGGCGGCGGCGTTCGGCTCCGGCTGGGGCCAGTCCGCGACCAGGGTGTGCGCCTCGACCAGCTTCAGCGCTCCGGCGTAGTGGACGAAGTCGATGCGGTCCTGCGGTTCGGGGCGGTCGCCGCGCCGCTTGCGGGTGGGCGACCAGGTGGCGCCGGGCGCCTTGACCGGGTCGGGGTTCTCCTCGCGGAAGGTGTCGGTGAGCCCGGCCTCCTGGAGGGCCGCGGTGACCGGCCACCTGAGCGCGCCGATCCCGTGGTGGGTGGCGGTGGTGGCGGCCGTCCAGTCCAGGTGGGAGGGCGAGGAGAGGGAGCCGGCCAGCACCACGGGGATGCGCCGGGCGAGGTCCGCACGCACGGCGGCGGCCAGCGCCCTGGCCTGCTTGAGCCGGACGGAGGCGTTCTCGGCGGCCAGCACCTGGGCGGCGCTGCCGCCGTCCTGCACCGCGTACGGGCCGTAGCCCGCCTCGTCGAGGTGCGCGGCCCAGAACCGGACGCTGCGACCGCCCGGCAGCTGGACGGTGGCCGCGACGGCGGGCAACTCGGTGGTGGCCGCGGTCAGTTCGGTCAGCGGGTAGCGGCTGAGGATGCCGACGCTGCCCGAGCTCTGGTGGGCGTACCACCCGAGCGCGTCGGCCAGGGTCCTGGCCCGCTCGCCGGCCGTCTCCTGCAGCGCGAGTACGTCCAGGCCCTGGGCGAGGACGATGCGCAGCTGCTTCTCCAGCGCGTCGGTGCAGCCGGAACCGGCGTCGTGCAGGTTCCAGCCGGCGGCCTTGAGCCGGGGCGGGGCGGCCGGGTCCGCGACGGGGACGAGCACGGTGACGGTGTCGGTGGCGCCGGTGCTGTCCTTGACGCCGACCACGACCAGCTCGGGGTTGCGGCCGGGGGCGGCGGGCGCCGTGCCGGTGACGGTACCGTCCGCGGCGACCGAGGCCCAGGCCGCGCCGCCGAGCTTGCGGTAGGCCGCTGAACCGGGGGCGTTGCCGGCGGGGCGGGACCAGAGGCCGCCGAGCTCGATCCTCACGGCGGCGCCGGGGGCGACCGGGGTGGCGGTGAAGGAGTCGACGGCGGCGTGCGGGCGGACCACCGGGGGCTTGGCGCGGAAACCGAACGGGGCGGTCTGCGCCAGGACGCCGTAGCCGTCCTTGGCCAGCAGGTAGGCGGTGTACGGGCCGCCGGTCAGCGCGGAGGTGTCGAGCTGGACGTCGCCGGAGGTGCCGGGGGTGTACTTCCAGAGCAGCGAGGCGCCGGTGCCGGGAAGGCGGCTGCCGTCGTAGATGCCGACCCAGTTCTTGGTGTCGGGGGCGTCGGTGCTCCAGTGGAAGGTGAGCCGGTCGCCTTCGGCGGGGCTGCTGGAGGAGGTCAGGGTCAGGGCGCTGCCTGCGGCCACGGTTGTCCTGTCCGCCGGCGCGGGCCCGGTCCGCCGGGGGACGGTGCCCGGGGCCGCGTGCGGCTGGTCACGGAGACTGAGAGGGAGGGACCGCACAGTTGGCTGTACAACTGCGGGCGGGCTCATTCATCCGAAGACCGGCGACCGGGGCGTGAACGGCACATGACGGAGCGTCGGGCGGTTCGCGAACTCCGGGACGGAAGCGTGTCCGTGGGCGTCGGCGGGGGCCGGGAACGCGCCGAGGGCCGCGACCGGTGATCCCTCGCGGCCCACCGGTGGCGGCGGCGCCCGGCCCCTGTTACCGGCCGTGCGCGGCACTGCACACGGGCCGGGGCTAAATGGCC
>NZ_JBHWDU010000061.1:0-49857 GCF_042734825.1 Kitasatospora sp. NPDC059648
CGTTGGCAGTCTGAAAATCACCCGTCACGCCCCCTTCCGCAGCCACCCCCTCCACCGCCCCTCCCGCAGCGCGTCCCTCTCGCCTGGGTCGGGTGTGGGAGAGGGGGTGTGTTGGGCGCGCGGGGCGTCGCCCGCGCGCCCGTGGAGGGGGCCGTGCGTCCTGGGAGGGGGGCCGTGCGCCTGGGAGGTGGGAGGGGGTGTGGTGGGTGCGCGGGGGTGGACTGCGCCTACGGGTACGGCCCCGACGTGGGGTGTCGGGGCCGTTGGGTCAGGCGACGATCTGCCAGGAGGTGGTGGGTACCGGGGGCCTGAGGGAGACGTCGTGCCAGCGGACTCTGCGGGCGGCGGGCTGGGGTCTGGTGGCGGCTTGGGCTCTGTGGTGTTGGAGGAGGAGGACGGTGAGGGCGGCGATCTCCTCGGGGGTGAGGTCGCTGCGGTCGGTGCGGAAGAGGGGCGTTCGGTCGGTCATCCGGGGCCTCCGGGAGCGGGAACCCCGACGGCCCCGACGCGGGGCGTCGGGGCCGTCGAGGGGGGTGGTGAGAGGGGGTATCAGGCGTGCTTGACCAGCAGGAGGCGGTGCATGGGGGTGTCGAGGAGGGCGACGCGGCGCAGGCCGGCGTCGGCGAGCCACTGGTCGTAGTCCTGGACGGTGAAGGCGTCGCCGCCGCCGGTGGCGAGCATGGAGGCGGCGAAGAGGCGGAAGAAGCGGTTCTGGGTGTTGCCGTCGGTGCTGTCCTCGTCGACGATGTGGTCGGCGATGGCGATCACGCCGTCCTCGGTGAGGGCCTTGGCGGAGCGGAGCAGGAGCTCGCGGGCGGACTCCGGCGTCTGCAGGTGGAAGATGTTGACGAAGAGCGCGACGTCGACGCCGGTGCCCCAGTCGTCGGCCCAGAAGTCGACGACCTCGGGGTTGAAGCGGTCCGCCACGCCGAGGCGGTGGGCCTGGGCGTTGGCGATCGGGATGATCCGCTCGGCGTCCAGGGCCCGGGCGTTGAGGCCGCTGAACTCCTGGAGGAGGAGCTGGCTGTAGATGCCGGTTCCGCAGCCGACGTCGAGCAGGGTGCGGCCGGTGCCGTCGGTCCAGCCTTGCTCGCGCAGGGCGGTGGCCAGGGTGGCGGCGATCGGCGGGGCCCAGAAGTTGATGCCGCGGACGAGGGAGGTGTAGTCCTCCTCGGAGATCTGGTTGAGCTGCTGGGAGCCCTCGGAGTTGCGGGCGCCGGTGCGGACGTTGGTGGCGAGGTTGCGCCAGGCGTTCCAGGCGACGTTGCGGTCGTGCCGGATCTTGCCGACCAGGCTGTACAGGCCCTCGGGGGCGAAGATGTCGTGCATCTCCGGGGGCAGGGTGTAGACGGCCTGGCCGTCCGCCGCGCGGCTGCGCTCGACCACGTCGTAGGCGGCCAGTCCGTCGAGCAGGACGCGGGTGGCGCGCAGGTCGGTGCCGAGCTTGCCGGACAGCTCGCCGGCGGTGGCCGGGCCGCTGATCAGGGCAGTGAAGGCGCCGAGGTCGTGGGCGGCCTCGATGACGCCGGTGGCCCAGATGCCGATGAGGTGCTCGTACATCCGGTGGGCGGCGTTGACGCCGGTGCCGCGGCCGGGGAGCAGCTCGGTGTCGACCAGCGGGGTGTGGTTGTCGAAGGTGCGCACGGCGGGAGTGGCCATGGTCGTTTCTCCTAGTCGAGGTTGACGGTGCGTCTGGTGCGGTCGATCACAGGACGATTCCGCCGTCGATCTGCAGGACCGAGCCGGTGAGGTAGGCGGACTGCGGGCCCGCCAGGAAGGCGACCGAGTCGGCCACCTCGTCCGCCGTGCCGAAGCGGCCGAGCGGGATGTTCTTGAGGGCCTCGGCGCGCTGGGCGTCGGTGAGCACCGAGGTCATGTCGGTCTCGATCATGCCGGGGGCCACCGCGTTGACCCGGACGCCGTAGCGGCCGACCTCCTTGGCCAGGGCGCGGGTGAGCGCGATGATGCCGGCCTTGGAGGCCGCGTAGTTGCTCTGGCCGGGGTTTCCGTAGACGCCGGAGACCGAGGAGAGCGTGATGATCGAGCCGCCGCGGCGCTTGACCATCGGGAAGGCCACCGCGCGGCAGAGGTTGGCGGTGCCGGTGAGGTTGGTGTCGGTGACGGCCTGCCAGTCCTCGTCGGCCATCAGGAGGAGCGGCTTGTCGCGGGTGATCCCGGCGCTGGCGACGGCGACGGTGATCGGGCCGAGTTCCTGCTCGGTGCGGGTGACCCAGGCGCGGACGGCGGCGGCGTCGGTGACGTCCACCCGTTCGGCCAGGACGCCCACGCCGAGGGCGTCGAGCTCCTTGGTGAGGAGGTCGGCGGCCTGCTGGTCGGACTGGTAGCAGAAGCTGATCGCGTACCCCTCGGCGGCCAGCCGCAGCGCGGCCGCCTTGCCGATGCCGCGGGAGCCGCCGCTGATCAGGGCGGTGGCGGGGGCGCTCACCGGCCACCGCCGGTGAGGCGCAGGACGGCGCAGGCGGCCAGGCCCTGGTGGTCCAGCGAGGCGATCACGGCGACGCGGCCGGTGGCCGTGGGGTCGTTCTCGGCCAGGGACAGCACGGTGGTGAGGGAGAAGACGGTCCCGGCGGAGCCGGTGTCGCCGAGCAGGGCGGGGACCCGGTCGACGGCCTCGGCGCCGACCAGCGCGGCGAGCTGGTCGCCGGCCGGCTGCCCGGTGACGGCCGCGGCCCAGACCTCGTCGGGGGTCGCGTCGGCCTGGTCGAGGGCCGCGCGGACGACGTCGGCGAGGGCCTGCGCGGGGTCGTCGTCGATGTCCAGCCGGACGTCCAGGGCGAGCAGTTCGGCCAGCACCCGGCGGCCGGGCGGCACCGTCCTGGCGGTCTCCAGCAGCAGGACGACGCTGCCCTCGCCGAGGGACTGCTCGGTGTCGCCGGCCAGCCACTCGCGGGTGGTCGACTGCTCCTCCACCGCGCCGACCACGGCGCGCTCGGCGCGGTCGGCCGCCAGCAGGCGGCGGGCGTAGCCGAGGGCGAGCAGGCCGCCCGCGGCGCCGCCTGCCAGGGTGGTGTTGGGGCCCTTGAGGTCGAAGCGGATGGCGGTGGCCGCGGCCGGCCCGTTCATCAGCACGTTCGGCATCAGCTGGGCCGGCACGTCGTAGGGCTTGTCGCCCTCGAAGGAGGCCCGGCTGAACCCGGCGGAGCTGTGGGCGCTGCCGAGGGTGGTGCCGAGGACGAGGGCGGTGCCGCCGCCGGTGGCGATCGGGCTCTGCGCGGCCTCGGCCTCGTCGAGCAGCTCGCGGACGGCGGTGACGGCCAGGCCGGTGGCCCGGTCGAAGGTGCGGGTGCCGGCCTTGCCCAGCACCTTGCGGGGGTCGAAGTCGGGTACTTCGTGGGCCGGTTCCCCCCGGCCGACCCCGGCCGCGAACGCTTCGCGGCCGAGGCCGAACGGGGAGACGGCGGACCACGCGGTGATCAGCGGCGCATCCCGGTGGATGGTGCTGGGACTCATCGGGTGGGCTCCTCGTCGTGGCGCCCCAGGACGACGGAGGCGTTGTTGCCGCCGAAGGCCAGGCCGTTGTTGACCACCACCCGGAGGTCCGCGGGGACGGAGTGGTTGGGCACGCAGTCGATCTGGCACTGGGGGTCGGTGGTGCGGTGGTTGACCGTGGGCGGGACGAACCCGTGGGCCAGCGCGAGCGCCGAGGCGGCCGCGCCGAGCGCGCTCGCCGCGCCCATCGAGTGGCCGAGCATCGCCTTGAGGGCGACGGTG
This sequence comes from Kitasatospora sp. NPDC059648, assembly GCF_042734825.1. NCBI lineage: Bacteria > Bacillati > Actinomycetota > Actinomycetes > Kitasatosporales > Streptomycetaceae > Kitasatospora > Kitasatospora sp. NPDC059648. Next base: position 3,733 of record NZ_JBHWDU010000061.1, read on the forward strand.
CGCGGCGGGGTGTCGCCGAAGACCTCGCGGATCGCCCGGGTCTCGGTGATGTCGTTGGTCGGGGTGCCGGTGCCGTGGGCGGAGACCAGGTCCACCTCGTTCGCCTTGACCCCGGCGTCGGCGAGCGCCAGCTCCATGCATCGGGCGACGCTGGCCTGGTCGGGTGCGGTCGGGTGGTGGGCGTCGCAGTTGAGCCCGTAGCCGAGCAGCTCGGCGTAGATCCGGGCGCCGCGGCGCCGGGCGGACTCCAGCGTCTCCAGGACGAGGACCCCCGCGCCCTCGGCCGTGAGCAGCCCCTCCCGGTCGGCGTCGAACGGACGGCAGAAGTCCGAGGAGACCAGGCCGAGCCTGCTGAACCCGGCGAAGGTGCGGCGGCAGATCGCGTCCGCGCCGCCGACGACGGCGATGTCCGCCTCGCCGCCGCGGACGGCGTCGAAGCCGTCGCCGATCGCGTAGTTGCCGGCCGCGCAGGCGGTCCCGAGGACGGTCGGGACCGCCCGGGGGAGCCGCAGCTCCCGGGCGATGGCCAGGGCCAGCTGGTGGGACGGCAGCCGGCCGGCCATCAGCTGGTCCGCCGGGTGCTCCGGCCCCTTCGCCACCGACTCGGCCATCATCTTGTCGAGTTCGGCGGCCTCGCCGTCGGTGGTGCCGACGGTGACCTGGGCGCGCAGCCCGGCGAGCTCCTGCTCGTCGAGGCCGGCGTCCTGGACGGCCATCCGGGCCGCCGCGACGGCGAACTGGGTGGCGCGGCCGAGCTGTTCGACCGGGAGGCGGTGGATCCACTGCTCCGGCTCGAAGCCGTCGACCTCGTGGCCGGAGGTCCGCAGGAAGCCCGTGGTGTCGAAGCTGGTGATCGGACCGGCGCCGCAGCGGCCCTCGCGCAGGGCCGAGGTGAACTCCTCGACCCCGTTGCCGATGCTCGACAGGACGCCGATGCCGGTCACCACCACGCGCTGGGGCTCGCTCATCGCGCGTTCGCCCGGGACAGGACCTCCAGCACGGCGGACAGGTTGACCATGTTGGCCAGCTCCTCCTGCGGGATGGTGACGTGGAACTCCTTCTCCAGGCGGGCGAGGACCTCGATGGCGTTCAGCGAGTCGGCGCCGTAGTGGTCGATGAAGTGGTCGGTCAGGGTCAGCTCCTCGACTTCGAGGTCGAGGCAGTCGGCGACGATCTCGCGGACCTTGGCCTCGTCGATGGCGACAGCGCTCATGGTGTGCTCCTCAGTGGTGTTGGGTGGGTGGTGCTCAGGCGGTTGCGTCGATCAGGCTCTGCGGCCGCAGGTCGGTCCAGGTGCGCTCGATGTGGTCGAGCGCCTCCTGCCGGGTGCTCGCGCCCTTGACGGTCCGCCAGCCGGCCGGGACCTCGGCGAAGGCGGGCCACAGGCTGTGCTGGTTCTCGTGGTTGGCGAGCACGAGGAAGGTGCCCTGCTCGTCGTCGAACGGGTTGCTCATGATTCTGGTCCTTTCGGAATTCCCGGGAATCGTCTTCTCGCCGGGCGCGGCGGCCCCGGGGCGGAATTGTCCGGGGCGGTCGCCGCCTGTTTTCAGTCCGACTTCCGCAGGGTGGCCGACAGGGTCTTTCCGATGAATGCGGCCGGGGTCGGTTCGAGCATCGAGTCGTGGTCGCTGTCGACCGGGTACCGGAGGATCCGGCCGGTCACGTGCTCCCGCCAGGACTCCTCGTCCGGGTCGCCGGGGGTGACGCCGCGGGTGGCCGCGAACAGGAGCAGGTCGCCCTGGTAGCGGCCGGGGCGGTGGGCGTCGCCCAGCAGGCTGTGGGTGCGGATCACCCCGAGCAGCCTGGTCAGCTCGGTCTCGTCCAGCTCCGCGAGCGCGTTGCCGGCCTCGGCGAGGCGCTGGCGTGCGGCGCCCAGGTCGACCGGGCCCTCGCCGGGGAGGCCGGCCCGCTGGAGCAGTTCGGCCAGGACGGCCCGGTCGTCCGGCGCGTCCCCGGCGGGCGAGCCGCTGCCGGGGTAGCCGTCCAGGTCGGCGAGCAGTTCGACCTGTTCGCCGCGGGCCTGCAACTGGACCGCGATCTCGTGGGCGACGAGCCCTCCGAACGACCAGCCGAGAATACGATAGGGCCCCTGCGGCTGGATTTCCAGCATTTCGCCGAGATATTTTCCGGCGATTTCCCGGACGGACTCCGGGGACTTTTCCGGGGAGCGCACCCCGCCTGCCTGGAAAGCGTACACGGGAATGTCCGCGTCAATTTCCGCGGCGAGCGTCAGGAATGGCCAGCCGAGTCCGACCGCGCCGTGCACGCAGAACACCGGACGGCGGGTGCCGGTCGGCCGGATCGCCAGGACGGGTGCGAACGGGTCCTCCGGCGCGCCGGTGCCCTCGGCGGTGCCGGCCACCAGGGCCAGCCCGGCCACGGTGCGGTGCGCGAAGACGTCGGCCGGGGTGAGCTCCAGCCCGGCCGCGCGGGCCCGGCTGACCAGCTGGATGGACTTCAGGCTGTCACCGCCCAGCTCGAAGAACCCGTCCTCGGCGCCGACCCGGTCCAGCCCGAGCACCTCGGCGAACACCCGGCTGAGCGCGAGCTCCACCGGTCCGCTGGGCGCGCGGCCGTCCGAGCGGGCCACCGCCCGGTCGTCGGCACCGGGCGCGGGCAGCGCCTTGCGGTCCACCTTGCCGTTCGGGGTGAGCGGCAGCGCCTCCAGCGGGACGTACGCGGCCGGGAGCATGTACTCCGGCAGTACGGCCGCCAAGTGGGCGCGCAGCGCGGCGGGTTCGGGCTGTTCGGGGCCGACGGGCACCAGGTAGGCGACCAGCCGGCGCTCGCCCGGGGAGTCCTCCCGGTCGGTCACCGAGGCGCGCTCGACCAGCGGATGGTCCGTCAGTACGGCCTCGATCTCGCCGAGTTCGATCCGGAAGCCGCGGATCTTCACCTGGTGGTCGATCCGGCCGAGGTAGTCGATCGAGCCGTCCGGCCGCCAGCGGGCGAGGTCCCCGGTGCGGTACATCCGCGAGCCGGGCGGCCCGTACGGGTCGGCGGTGAAGCGTTCGGCGGTCAGGCCCGGACGGTCCAGGTAGCCCCGGGCGAGGCCGGCGCCGGCCAGGTAGAGCTCGCCGACCACGCCCGGCGGCACCGGGCGCAGCGCGGAGTCCAGCAGCAGGGCCTGGTTGCCGGCCAGCGGGCGGCCGATGGCCGGAGTGCCGGTGTGGTCGGGCGCCAGGTCGACGCCGACCGAGTAGATGGTGGTCTCGGTCGGGCCGTACAGGTTGCTGACCTTCGCCGCGGCGCCGGTCAGCGCCGCCGCCAGGGCCGGGCTGAGGGCCTCGCCGCCGGTCATCACGTGCACCCCGGCCAGCGAGTCGGGCCGGGCGGTGACCAGCGCGTGCCACAGCGTCGGGGTGGCCTGCATGACGTTCGCCCCGGTGGCGAGGGTCAGCTCGGCCAGCAGCTCCGGGTCGCGGACCGTGTCGTGCGGGGCGAGCACCAGCCGGGCGCCGCTGAGCAGCGGGCCGAACAGCTCCAGGTTGGCGATGTCGAAGCCGAAGGTGGTGACGGCCAGCAGGGTGCGTCCGGGGGCCAGGCCGACCCGCTCGATGAGGTCGTACAGGTGGTTGACCAGGGCCCCGCGCGGCACCACGACCCCCTTGGGGCGGCCGGTGGAGCCCGAGGTGTAGATGACGTACCCGCCGTGCTCGGGCCTCACCGGCGCGGCCAGTTCGGCCGGGCGCAGGTGCTCCGGGGCCTGGCCGTCGACCAGTGCGCGGGTGGCCGGGTCGTCCAGCAGCAGGAGCAGGCCGTTGGCCAGGCCGGGGACGGCCGCGGCCACCCCGGTCAGGGTCACGGTCAGCACCGGCCGGGCGTCCTTGGCCATCCCGGCGATCCGGTCGGCCGGGTAGGACGGGTCGATCGGCAGATAGGCGGCCCCGGTCTTGACGACCGCGAGGGCGGCCACCACCAGGTCGACCGAGCGCGGCAGCGCGATCGCCACCAGCCGGTCCGGCGCCGCGCCCTGGGCGACCAGGGTGCGGGCGAGCCGGTTGGCCCGGCGGTGCAGCTCGGCGAAGTCGAGCCGCTGGTCGGCGTATTCGAGCGCGACGGCGTCCGGGTGGGCGTCCGCGGTGGCCTCCAGCAGGGCGGCGAGCGGCTGTCCGTCGCCCCGGGCGGGGGCGCCGGCCCCCAGGGCCAGCAGTTCCTCCTGCTCGCCGGGCAGCAGCAGCGGGGCGGCGCCGATCGGCCGGTCCGGCTGGTCGACCAGGACGCCCAGCAGGTGCACCAGCCGGTCGGCCAGCCGCTGGGCGCCGGCCGCGCTGAACAGGTCGGTGCTGTACTCCAGCCGCCCCTCCAGCCCGCCGGGTGCGCCCGGTCCGGAGACCTCGGCGAGTTCGAAGCAGAGGTCGAGCCGGGCCACGCCCAGCTCGGCCGCGCCCGCCTCGGCGGTGACGCCGGGCAGCTCCAGCCGCGCGGAGGCGTTGTTGTGCAGGGCCAGCAGGGTCTGGAAGAGGGGGTTGCGGGCCGGGGCGCGCTCGGGGCCGAGGGCGTCGACCAGCTTCTCGAACGGCAGGTCCTGGTGGGCGTACGCGGCCAGGTCGGTCGCCTTGACCCGCTCCAGCAGCTCGCGGAAGGTCGGCGCGCCGGACAGGTCGGTGCGCAGCACCAGGGTGTTGACGAACATGCCGACCAGGTCGTCCAGCGCGTCGTCGGTGCGCCCGGCGATCGGGGTGCCGAGCGGGATGTCCTCGCCCGCGCCGAGCTTGCCGTACAGGGTGGCCAGCGCGGCCTGGAGCACCATGAACAGGCTCGCCCCGCTCTGTCGCGCCAGCGCGACCGCCCGGTGGTGCAGTTCGGCCGGGACGGCGAAGCGGACGCTGTCGCCGCGGTAGCCGGCGGTCGCCCGCCGGGGGGTCTCCACCGGCAGCTGCAGCTCCTCCGGCAGACCGGCCAGCTGCTCCTTCCAGTAGGCGATCTGGCGCGCGATGACGGACTCCTGGTCGCCCTCCTCGCCGAGCAGTTCGCGCTGCCAGAGCGCGTAGTCGGCGTACTGCACGGGCAGCGGCGTCCAGGCGGGCGCGCGGCCGGCCAGCCGGGCGGCGTAGGCGGTGGAGAGGTCACGGGCGAGCGGGCCGTTGGACCAGCCGTCACCGGCGATGTGGTGGATCACCACGACCAGCAGGTGGTCCTCGGGGCCGGCCGCGAGCAGCGTGGCCCGGATCGGCGGACGGTTCGCCAGGTCGAAGCTCCGGGTCGCGAACTCCTCGGCGGCCGAGATGAGTTCGGACTCGTCGAGCTCGCGGACCGGCAGGCCGACGGCAGCCTGCCCGACCGGCAGGACCTGCTGGTGGGGCAGCCCGTCGCGGTCCGGGAAGACGGTGCGCAGGCTCTCGTGCCGCTCGACCACGTCGGTCAGCGCGGCGGTCAGTGCTGCGCGGTCCAGCGGGCCGCGCAGCCGCAGTGTCCAGGGCAGGTTGTAGGTGGCGGAGGGGCCCTCCAGCCGGTCCAGGAACCACAGCCGCTGCTGGGCGTAGGACAGCGGCAGCAGGTCCGGGCGCTCGCCGGCGGTCAGCGCGGGGCGGTCGGCGTCCTGGGTGAGCCGCCCGGCCAGCGCGGCCACGGTGGGCGCGTCGAACAGGGCGCGGATCGGCAGTTCGGCGCCGAGCAGGGTGCGCACCCGGCTGACCAGCCGGGTGGCGAGCAGCGAGTGGCCGCCGAGCTGGAAGAAGTCCTCGTCGATGCCGACCGCGGGCAGGTCCAGCACCTCGGCGAAGGCGGCGCACAGCACCTCCTCCTGCGGGGTGCGCGGGCCGCGGCCGGTCGACGCGGCGAGGTCGACCTCGGGCAGCGCCTTGCGGTCCACCTTGCCGTTGGGGGTCAGCGGCAGGGCGTCCAGCACCACCAGGGCGGAGGGCACCATGTACTCGGGCAGGATCGCGGCGGCCGCCGCCCGGCCCCAGGCCGGATCGAGGTCGCCGGTGACGTAGCCGACCAGCCGGGCGTCGCCGGCCCCGCCGTGGCGGACCACCACCACGGCGTCGCCGATCCGCTCGATCGAGCGCAGCGCGGCCTCGACCTCGCCCGGCTCGATCCGGTGGCCACGGATCTTGACCTGGTGGTCGACCCGCTCCAGGAACTCCAGCTGGCCGTCCGGCCGACGGATCACCCGGTCGCCGGTGCGGTACATCCGGGCGCCCGGCAGCGGGCTGAACGGGTCGGCGACGAACACCGAGGCGGTGCGGCCGGGCTGGTCCAGGTACCCGCGGCCGACGCCGCGCCCGCCCACGTACAGCTCGCCGGGGGCGCCGTCCGGCACCGGGCGCAGCGCGTCGTCCAGGACGTACAGGCCGGTGCCGCGCACCGCCCGGCCGATCGGGGCGCGCACCGAGTCCAGCTCCGCGGGGGAGCCGATCACGGCGTGCGTCACGTCGTCCGAGCACTCGGTGGGGCCGTACGCGTTGACCAGCGGGATCGCCGGGTAGCGGGCGAACCAGCGGTGGGCCAGGTCGGCGGGCAGCGCCTCGCCGGTGACCACCAGCCTGCGCAGGCCGTCCAGGACGGGCGGCTCGGCGCCGTCGTCCCAGCTGTCCAGTGCGGCGCGCAGCAGCGAGGGGACGACCTCCAGCACGGTGACGCCCTCGGGGGCGACCAGGCCGAACAGCGCCTGCGGGTCGGCGGCGAGCTCGCGGCCGGTGACCCGCAGCCGCCCGCCGACGACCAGCGCGGCGAGCATCTGCCAGACCGAGATGTCGAAGGTGACCGGGGCATTGTGGACCAGCACGGTGTGCCCGTCCAGCTCCAGGTCGTCGATCTTGGCGAACAGGTGGTTGACCATGCCCGCCCGGTGCACCATGGCGCCCTTGGGGCGGCCGGTGGAGCCCGAGGTGAAGATGACGTACGCCAGGTCGTCGCCCGTGCCGCGCGGGGCCGGCGGCTCCTCGGCGACGGTCGTGCCCAGCTCCAGCACCGGCACGTCCAGCCCGGCCTCGGCCAGCAGCTCGGCGGCCGTGGCGCGCTCGCCCGGGCCGACCAGCAGGGCGCTCAGGTGCGCCTCGGCGGCCAGGACGGCGCCGCGCTTGACGGGCGCGGCGACGTCCAGCGGCAGCCAGGCCGCGCCCGCGCCGAGCACGCCCAGGACGGCGGTGACGAAGCCGCAGCCGGGCCGGGCCAGCACGCCGACCGGTCCGGTCCCGGCGCCCGCGTCGAGCAGCGCCCGGGACACGGCACCGGCCCGGCCGGCCAGCTCGCGGTAGGTCAGCCGCTCGGTGCCGTCGGAGACGGCGACGGCGGCCGGGGTGGTGCGGGCGAACTCCTGGACCCGCGCCACCACGTCCGTCCACGGGTCGGTCTCGGCCGGCTCCGGGGCGGTGACGGCCAGCCGGGTGCGCTCGCCGGGCAGCAGCAGGTCCAGCTGCCCGAGCGGGCGGTCCGGCTCGGCCTGGGCGGTGCGCAGCACGTGCAGCAGCCGCTCGGCGACGACGGCGGCCTCGGCCGGGGTGAACCGGGCGGTGTCGTAGCCGATCTGGAGCCGCAGCCGCTCGCCGGGCAGGGCCATCAGGCTGAGCGGGTAGTGGTTGGCGTCGCCGGCCCGAAGGCCGGTCAGCCGCAGCCCGGCGACCTCGCCGGCCAGCGCCTTCGGATCGAGCGGGTAGTTCTCGAAGACCAGCACGCTGTCGAAGAGGTCGCCGACGCCGGCCAGGCGCTGGATGGTGTTGAGGCCCAGGTGCTGGTGCGGCAGCAGGGCGGACTGGCGGTCCTGGAGGGCGGACAGCAGCTCGGTGAAGCTCTGCGCCGGGTCCAGGTCGACCCGCACCGGGAGGGTGTTGATGAACAGCCCGACCATGCCCTCGACCCCGGGCAGCTCCGGTGGGCGGCCCGAGACGGTGCCGCCGAAGACGATGTCGCGCAGCCCGGTCAGGGTGCCCAGCACGGTCGCCCAGGCGCCCTGCACCACGGTGTTGACGGTCAGGCCGCGGCTGCGGGCCCAGCCGGTGAGCGCGGCGAACTCGCGCTCGTCCAGCTCGACGGCGTGCTCGCCGGGCATGCCGCGCCGGGTGGGCTCGGTGCCGGCGGTCGCGCCGGACAGCCGGGTGGGCTCGGTGAAGCCGTCCAGCGCGGCCGTCCAGGCCGCCTCCGCCGCCGCCTTGTCCTGCCGGGCCAGGTGGGCCAGGTAGGACTTGTACGGGGCGGGGCGCGGCAGCGAGACGCCGCGGTCGGCGTAGCAGGCGAACAGCTCGCGCACCACGATCGGCATCGACCAGCCGTCGAAGAGGATCTGGTGGGCGGTCAGCACCAGGCGGTGCTCCCGCGCACCGAGCCGCAGCAGGCTGAAGCGCAGCAGCGGCGGGCGGGCCAGGTCGAAGGGGCGCAGCCGGTCGTGCTCGGCGATCCCCTCGCCCTGCTGCTCGGCGTCCTCCTCGCCCCGGAGGTCGACCTCCCGCCAGTCGAGCGCGACCTCGCGCGGCACGACCTGCACCGGGTCGCCGTTCCTGCGGTAGCGGAAGGCCGCCCGCAGGTTGGGGTGGCGCTCCAGCAGGGCGGTGACCGCGGCGCGCAGCCGCGCCGGGTCCAGCTCTCCGGCCAGGTCCATCACCAACTGCACGGTGTACACGTCGAGTTCCTCGCGGTGGTACTGCGCGTGGAACATCAGCCCTTCCTGCAGCGGTGCCACCGGCAGGATGTCGCTCAGATTGGAGCTCCGTCCGGGTCGTCGCCCGGCACGGGGCTCGGCCGAGGCCGTGGTCACAGCTCGTCCCCCCAGTCGTCCATCTCGTCCTCGAATTCGTCGATCTCGTCCTGGCTGAGTGCCACCAGGTCGAGGTCGGACGGCGTCCAGCCGCCGGCGCCGGGCTCCCGGGTGTGCCGCACCAGGGCCCGCAGGGCCTGGAACCAGCCCTCGGCCAGGTCCTCGGCGTCGGCCTGCGGCAGCGCCTGGCCGGCCCAGGTCCAGCGGGCGCTGAGCCGCGGGCCGTCCGGGCCGTCCTCGGTCACCGCGTTGACGTCCAGGACGTGCGGCAGCGGCATCTCCGGGTCGGCCCCGGCGGCCAGGGCGGCGGACTGCTCGGTCAGCGACCAGTCCTCGCCGGTGGGCGCGGGCATCCGGCCCAGGTAGTTGAAGCCGAGCTGCGGCCGGGCCGTCCCCGACAGCGCCTCCGCCCTCGCCAGGTAGCGCAGCTGGCCCCAGCCGAGCCCGTGCCCGGGCACCATCCGCAGGTGCTCCTTGACCAGCTTGAGGCTGTGTCCGGCAGCCGGGCCGCCGGACAGCGCCTCGGCCAGGTCGACCGGGCCCGGGTGCAGCCGCAGCGGGTAGGCGGTGGTGAACCAGCCGACCGTGCGGGACAGGTCCACACCGGGGGCGAACTCCTCGCGCCCGTGGCCCTCCAGCTCGACCGGCACCGGCCCCTGCGGCCGTCCGGTGCGCCGCCGCCAGTCCGCGACGGCGAGTGCCAGGGCGGTCAGCAGCACGTCGTTCACCTCGGCGTGGAACGCCCCGGTGACCTCGGTGAGCAGCGCCGCCGTGGTGTCGCCGTCCAGGGTGCGGTGCAGCGTACGGGCGGTGGCGAAGGTGTCCACCGCCGGGTCGGCGGGCCGGTGGCCCAGCGGGGCCTCCTCGCCGGCCGCCTCGGTGCGCCACCAGTCGAGTTGGGCCTGCAGCTCGGGCGTGCCCGCGGTCCGCTCCAGCAGCCCGGACCAGTGCCGCAGCGAGGTGCCGACCGGCTGAAGCCGCACCGGCTCACCCGCCAGGACGGACGCGTGCGCCTCGGCCAGGTCCGGCAGCAGCACCCGCCAGGACACCCCGTCCACCACCAGGTGGTGCAGGGTGAGCAGCAGCTTGCCGCCCTCGCCGGGAGCGCCCGGGTGCCAGAGCGCCTGGACCGTCACGCCCTCGCCGGGCGCCAGCCGCTGCCGGGCGGCGACCGCCTCGGCGGGCCAGTCGGCGGCCGGGCCGTCGAGGATCCGCAGCAGCGCCCCGGCGTCGACCGTGCCGGGCTCGGTGATCAGCAGCGACCAGTCCGGCAGCAGCCGCATCCGCAGCCCGTCGTGGTGGTCCAGCAGCGCCTGCAGGGCCGCGGTGAGCGACTCCCGGGTGGCGTCGGCCGGGGTGCGGACCAGGACGGCCTGGTGGAAGCCGTCCACCGGTCCGCCGAGTTCGCGCAGCCAGTGCCCGATCGGCAGCTGCCCCATCGGGCCGACGCCGTCCTCGGTGCCGACCGTGGCGACGGCCCCCTCGTCCTCGCCGTCGCGGGCCACCACGGCCAGTGCCGCCGGGGTCCGGTGGGTGAAGACGTCCTGCGCGGTGACCACCAGGCCGGCCGCGCGGGCCCGGCTGACCAGCTGGATGGAGACGATGCTGTCGCCGCCGAGGTCGAAGAACCCGTCGTCGGCGCCGACCTCGGGCAGTCCGAGCACCTCGGCGAAGACCGCGCAGAACGCGGCCTCCCGGGCGTCGGCCGGGGCCCGGCCGGTGGAGGCGGCGGCGTAGTCGGGCGCGGGCAGCGCCCGGCGGTCCAGCTTGCCGTTGCCGGTCAGCGGCAGGGTCTCCAACGGGACGAACGCGGAGGGCACCAGGTAGTCGGGCAGCTCCGCCGCGAGCGCCGCCCGCAGCTCGCCGACCGGCAGGTCGGCCGGGGTCACGTAGGCGACTAGCCGCTTGTCGCCGGGGCGGTCCTCGCGGACCACCGCGGCGGCCTGCTCCACGCCCGGCCGGGCGAGCAGCGCGGTCTCGATCTCGCCGAGCTCGATCCGGAAGCCGCGCAGCTTGACCTGCTCGTCGACCCGGCCCACGTAGTCCAGCTGGCCGTCGGCCGTCCAGCGCACCAGGTCGCCGGTGCGGTACATCCTCCCTCCTTGCCCGCCATCGGGCAGGAGGGGCCCACCTCCTTGCCCGCCATCGGGCAGGAGGGGCCCGTGTCCGGGCCCGCCGTACGGGTCGGCGGTGAAGCGCTGGGCGGTGAGCTCCGGCCGGTGCAGGTAGCCCAGGGCCACCCCGGCGCCGGCCACGTACAGCTCGCCGATCACGCCGGGCGGGGTGGGCCGCAGCGCCTCGTCCAGCACGTACACCCGGGCGCCGGCCAGCGGCCGGCCGATCGGCGGCTTGACCGCTCCGGCCAGCGGCTCGCTGACGGTGGCGCAGACCGTGGTCTCGGTCGGGCCGTACGCGTTGAGCATCCGACGGCCCGCGGACCAGCGCTCCACCAGCTCGGGCGGGCAGGCCTCGCCGGCCGTGATGAGGGTCAGGCCCTCGGGCATCGGCAGCCCGACCGGCCAGGCGGCGAGCACCGTCGGCGGCAGGCAGAGCACCTCGATGCCGGCCTCGGCGACCAGCTCGGCGAGCGGCTCGCCGGGCGCCCGGTCGGCCTCGGCGGCCAGCACCAGGACGGCGCCGTTGAGCAGCGCGGTGAGCAGCTCCCAGGCGGCGGCGTCGAAGCTGAACGAGGCGAACTGCAGCAGCCGGGTGCCCTCGCCGACGCCGAAGCGGCCGTGCTCGGCGGCCAGCGCGGCCACCGCCCGGTGCGGCACCAGCACGCCCTTGGGGCGGCCGGTGGAGCCGGAGGTGTAGATCACGTACGCCGGGTGGTCCGGGCCCAGCGGGGTGACCCGCTCGGCGTCCTCCGGGTCGTGCGCGGGGGCGCCGGCGATCGCGGCGGCGGTCGCCGGGTCGTCCAGCAGCAGCACCGGCGCGCTCGCCTGCTCCGGCAGCCGTCCGGCCACCGAACTGTGGCTGAGCACCGCCAGCGGCCCGGAGTCCTCCAGCAGGTAGGCGATCCGCTCGCGCGGGTACGCCGGGTCGACGGGCAGGTAGGCGGCGCCCGTCTTGAGGACCGCGAGCACCGCGACGACCGCGTCGACCGTGCGCGGCAGCGCCAGGGCGACGATCCGTCCGGGGCCCGCGCCCAGGGCGATCAGGTGGTGGGCGAGCCGGTTGGCGCGCTCGTTCAGCTCGCCGTAGCCGACCTCGTCGCGCACCGCGCCGTCCTCGAACCAGCGCACCGCGGGCCGCTCGGGCGCGCGGTGCGCCTGCGCCTGGAACAGCGCGGGCAGCTGGACGGCGCCGACGGTGCTCGGGGTCGCGGCCCCGCTCCAGGAACCGAGCAGCAGCTCGCGCTCCTCGGGCAGCAGGGCGTCCAGCCCGCTGAGCGGCCGGTCGGGCTCGCCGGTGAGCAGGCCGATCAGGTGGGCCAGCCGGTCCGCCAGGCCGCGGGCGGTCCGCTCGGTGAACAGGTCGGTGCTGTACTCCAGGGTGCCGGTGAGGCCGTCCGGCTCGCCCGAACCGTCGTACTGCTCGACGAGTTCGAAGGCCAGGTCGAACTTGGCCGTCCCGGTGCCGACCGGGCTGACCTCGGCGGTCAGGCCGGGCAGCTCGGGGCGGGCCCCGGCGTTGTTCTGGAAGGCCAGCATCACCTGGAAGAGCGGCTGGCGGGCCAGCGAGCGGCCGGCGCCGAGCCGGTCGACCAGCTTCTCGAACGGCACGTCCTGGTGGGCCAGGGCGGCCAGGACGGTCTCCCGGGCCCGGCCGACCAGGGTGCGGAAGGACGGGTCGCCGGAGAGGTCGGTGCGCAGCACCAGGGTGTTGACGAAGAAGCCGACCAGGCTGTCCAGCGCCTGGGCGGTGCGCCCGGCCACCGGGGTGCCGAGCGGGATGTCCGTACCGGCGCCGAGCTTGCCGAGCAGCACGGCCAGCGCCGCCTGCACCACCATGAACGGGCTGGCGCCGGACTCCCGGGCCAGCGTGGCCAGGGCGCGGTGCGTCCGGGCGTCCAGCCGCAGCGGCACGGTGGCGCCGCGGTAGCTGGGCACTGCCGGGCGCGGGAAGTCGACGGGCAGCGCCAGCTCCTCCGGCAGGTCGGCCAACTGTCGTGCCCAGTAGTCGAGCTGGCGGGACATCAGCGAATCCGGGTCGTCCTGATCGCCGAGCAGTCGGCGCTGCCAGAGGGTGTAGTCGGCGTACTGGACGGGCAGTTCGGCCCATTCCGGGGCGCCGCCGGCCAGCCGGGCGCGGTAGGCGGCCTGGAGGTCCTCGACCATCGGGCGCACCGACCAGCCGTCGGCCGCGATGTGGTGCTGCACCAGCAGCAGCACGTGCTCCTCGGCGCCGGTCTCGAACAGCACCGCGCGCAGCGGCGGTTCGGCGGCCAGGTCGAAGGGCGTGCCCGCCCGGGCGGCCAGCTCGGCGTCCAGCTCCTCGGCCGGGCGGCCGGCGAACGGGACGACCGGCAGCTCCGGCCCGGCCTCGCCGACCGGCAGCACCCGCTGGTGCGGGCGCCCGTCCTCGGCGGGGAAGACCGTGCGCAGGCTCTCGTGCCGGGCCACCACGTCGGCCAGCGCCTCGGCGAGTGCCGCCCGCTCCAGGGCGCCGGTCAGCCGGACCGCGTGCGAGAGGTGGTAGGTGGCACCGGCGGCGTCCAACTGGGAGAGGAACCACAGCCGTTGCTGCCCGGGGGAGAGCGGGATCCGCTCCGGTCGCGGGCCGGCCACCAGCTCCTCGCGGGCCGGCTCGGCGCCGTCCAGGGCGAGCGCCAGGGCGAACGGGGTGGGCGCCTCGAACAGGGTGCGGATCGGCAGCTCGACGCCGAGCCGGGCGCGCAGTCCGGTGACCACCCGGCCGGCCAGCAGCGAGTGCCCGCCGAGCGCGAAGAAGTCCTCGTCGGCGCCGACCTCGTCCAGCTCCAGGACCTCGGCGAACAGCGTGCACAGCAGGGCCTCGCGCTCGGTGGCCGGGGCCCGCCGCTCACGGCGCAGTGCGCTGAGGTCCGGCACGGGCAGGGCCTTGCGGTCCACCTTGCCGTTGGGGGTCAGCGGCAGCGCCGCCATCGGCACCAGCACGGCCGGGACCATGTAGTCGGGCAGCGTCCGGGTCAGTTCGGCGCGGACGGCGGCCGGGTCGGCGTCACCGGCGAGGTGGGCGACCAGCCGGGCGCCGCCGGAAGGGTCCCGGGCGACGGTGACCACCGCGTCGGCCACGCCGGGGACGGCGCGCAGCGCGGCCTCGACCTCGCCGGGCTCGATCCGGTGGCCACGGATCTTGACCTGGTGGTCGACCCGCTCCAGGAACTCCAGCTGCCCGTCCGCCCGGTGCACCACCCGGTCGCCGGTGCGGTACATCCGGGCGCCCGGCAGCGGGCTGAACGGGTCGGCGACGAAGGCCCCGGCGGTGCGCCGCGGGTCGTTCAGGTAGCCGCGGCCGACGCCGCGCCCGCCGACGTACAGCTCGCCGGGCCGGCCGGCCGGGACGGGCTGCAGCGAGTCGCCGAGGACGTAGAGCCGGGTGTCGCGGACCGGGCGGCCGATCGGGGCGCGCACCGAGTCCAGCTCCGCGGGGGAGCCGATCAGGGCGTGGGTGACGTCGTCCGAGCACTCGGTCGGCCCGAAGGCGTTGACCAGCGGGATGCCGGGGCGCAGCGCGAACCAGCGGCGGCCCAGGTCGGCGGGCATCGCCTCGCCGGTGACCACCAGCCTGCGCAGCGCGGACAGCGGGGGCATCGGAGCGCCGGCCTCCCAGGAGTCCAGGGCGGCGCGCAGCAGCGAGGGGACGACCTCCAGCACGGTGACGCCCTCGGCGTCGGCGAGCGCGAACAGCGCGCCCGGGTCGGCGGCGGTCTCGCGGGAGACCACCCGCAGCCGCCCGCCCGCGACCAGCGGGCTGAGCATCTGCCAGACCGAGATGTCGAAGGTCACCGGGGCGTTGTGCACCACGGTGTCGGCCTCGGACAGCTCCAGGTCGGCGTGCTTGGCGAGCAGGTGGTTGACCATGCCGTCGCGGTGCACCATGGCGCCCTTGGGGCGGCCGGTGGAGCCAGAGGTGTAGATGACGTACGCCAGCTCCGCGGGGCCGCCGGCGGTCGGCAGCAGCTCCTCGTCGCGGGCGTCGTCGAGGACCAGGACGGATGGGGCCGGCCCGCCCCCGGGCAGCGCGCCGAGCAGGGTGTCGACGTACGGCCGCTGGTCCTCGCCGTGCAGCAGGACGACGGCGCCCGCCGCCTCGGCCAGCGCCGCGCCGCGGGCGGGCGGGGCCTGGACGTCCAGTGGCAGCCAGGCCGCGCCCGCGCCGAGCACGCCGAGGACGGCGGTCACGAAGCCGGTGCCGGGGGCGGCGGCGACGGCCACCAGCCGGTCCGGCCCGGCGCCCGCGGCGACCAGCCGGCGGGACAGGGCGCTGGCCCGGGCGACCAGCTCGGCGTAGTCGAGCCGGCTGGCGTCGTCCTGGACGGCGGTCGCTCCGGGCCGCGCCAGGGCGAGTTCGCGGATCCGGGGCAGCACGTCGGTGAAGACCTCGGGCTGCTGCCCGTAGCCGTTCCCCGCGGCCAGGACGCGCTCGCGCTCGGCCGCCGGCAGGGCGGCGATCCGGCCGACCGGCAGCTCGGTGGAGACGGCGGCGAACTCGGTGAGGTAGCCGAGCAGGGCGTCGCGGAAGAGGTCCAGGCGCTCCTGCGGGTAGCGGTCGGCGTCGCCGTCGATCCGCAGCTCGCAGCCCTCCTCGCCGCTGTCCAGGAACAGGATCTGCAGGTCCGGGACGGGGCCGGTGGACAGGTTGCGGACCCGGGCGCGGCACTCGCCGAGGGCGAACTCGCCGCCGGTCTGCAGCACGTTGACGGTCGGGCCGAAGGTCCGGCCGGCGTCGCCGGTCAGTCCGAGCTCGCGGCGGATCTCGTCGTGGCGGTGGCGCTGGTGGCGCAGCGTGCCGCGCAGGGTGGCCGCGACCTGGGTGAGCAGGCCGTCGCGACCGAGCGCGGGGTGGGCGGCGACCGGCAGGGGCAGGAAGTTGGCGCGCATGCCGGGGACGGACTGCGCCAGCGGGGTGGTCCGGGCGGCGACCGGGAGGGTCAGCACGACCCGGTCGGTTCCGGCCAGCTGGGCCAGGCAGCCGGCGGTGGCGCCGATCAGCAGGGTCTGCCAGGTGACCCGCTCGGCCCAGGCGGCGTCCTGCAGCCTGGTGACGGTGTCGGCCGGGATCAGGCCGGTGCTGCGCAGGGTGCTGCGGGCGGGCGCGCCGAGGTGGGCGGAGAGCACGGTGGGCTCGATGCCGTCGGCCAACCGCTCGGCCCAGTAGGCGCGGTCGCGCTGGTGGGCGGGGGAGGCGAGGTACTCGGCCTCCTCGGCGAGCAGCTCGGCGAGGG
The DNA here is from genome assembly GCF_042734825.1 of Kitasatospora sp. NPDC059648. Taxonomy (NCBI): domain Bacteria; kingdom Bacillati; phylum Actinomycetota; class Actinomycetes; order Kitasatosporales; family Streptomycetaceae; genus Kitasatospora; species Kitasatospora sp. NPDC059648. The sequence continues at coordinate 19,800 of NZ_JBHWDU010000061.1, forward strand.
TCGGGTCGGCGGCCGGCGCGGCGTCGGGCAGGTCGTACTCGGCGGCGAGACGCGCGTAGACGAGGGAGCGGCTGAAGCCGTCCACCAGGATGTGGTTGGCCTTCACGTGCAGCCAGGCGAGCTCGGGGCCGATCAGCAGCAGCGTGGCGGCGAAGGCGTCGGGGCCGAGCGTGGACGGGAGCTGCCGGTCGGCGTCCAGGAACGCCTTGGCGGCGGCGAGCGGGTCCGGTTCGCCGGTCAGGTCGAGCACCGGGAGGGGGCGCTCGTGGGGCGGCTCGACGAGCTGCACCGGCTGCCCGTCGCGCTCGACGAAGCGCACCCGCAGCGCCTCGGTGCGGTTCCGCACGCGCTGCCAGGCGGCCCGCAGCCGTTCGTGGTCCAGCGGGCCGGTCAGCTCCAGGCAGTCCGCCATGGTGAACACCGGGTTGCCCGGGTCGAGCTGCTGGGCGAACCACATCTCGCGCTGGGCGGCGGACAGCGGCAGTTCTTCGGGACGCGCTGTCTCAAACGGACGCGCATCGTGACGCATCGTCATCTTACCCCCGTGACAATGGCATTGGGCGGCGTGAGGCGCTCGACCGCATCCAGTGCGTCGGCTCCGTAGATGTCGCGCACCCAGGCGCTCTGATAGATGGTGTCGAGGTAGCGGTCGCCCAGGTCGGGCGAGACCGCGACGGCGACGACGTCCTTGCCACCGCGGTGCTTCGCCAGCCAGGCCGCGGCGCCGCTGACCACCGTGCCGGTGGAGCCGCCGAACAGGAAGCCGCCGCGGGCGAGTCGGTGACAGGTGCGGACGGTGTCGATCTCGGGCACGTGCACCACGTCGTCGACGAAGTCCTCGTCCAGCAGGGCCGGCCGGACGCCGGCGCCCAGGCCGGGGATCATCCGCGGGCCGGGCTCACCGCCGAAGGTGACGGAGCCGACGCTGTCCACCGCGACGATCCGGGTGTCCGGCCGGTGCTCCTTGAAGTAACGGGCGCAGCCCATCAGCGTTCCGGTGGTCCCGGCGCCGACGAACAGCACGTCCACGTCGGGGAACTGGCGGTGGATCGACGGGCCGGTGGTGCGGTAGTGCGCCCGCCAGTTGTCCGGGTTGGCGTGCTGGTTGAGCCACACGTACCGCGGGGAGGAGGCGCACAGCTCGCGGACGTAGTCCAACCGGGCGCCCAGGAAGCCGGTTTCCGGGGACGGCTCGGTGATCATGTGAACATGGCCGCCGAGGGTTTCGATGAGCTGGCGGGTGGACAGATTGGTACGTGGGTCGACAACGCATATGAACTGGTAACCCCGGACGGAGGCGATCATGCTGAGCGCCATCCCCAGGTTGCCCGAGGAGGACTCCACCAGGATGGAGTCGCGGTTCAGCCGCCCGTCGCGCTCGGCGGCGTCGACCATGCTGAGGGCGGCTTTGAGCTTGACGGATCCGGCGAAGTTGAAGCCCTCGCACTTGAGGTACAGCGGGTAGTCGAACATCGCCCGCAGGTCGACGAAGAGTTCGTCCTCGTTGAACTCCTGCGGTGTTCTGATGATGGGCATCGGCCCGTCCCCCTTCGCGTCGAGTGACGGGACGTCAGTCCCAGATGATGTCGTCGCCGTGCACGGTGGCGGTGTGGGCGCCGGCCGGGGCGGCGGCGATGGTGGCGGCGCCGACGGCCGGCGCGGCGAGGGTGAAGCCGGCGGCCAGCAGGCCGAGGAGGGCGGCGGCGCGGCCGGCGTAAACGGTGATGCTGCTCATGGTGAACCCCCGGTGGCAAAGACGTCGCGGGCCGCGGAATAGGCGGCGGCGAAACAGCTGAAACGGATGAGTGCTCCGCCGGGTTCGAATCCTGCGCTGAATGGCTAGGCGAGCCCGGCTCTCTAATCCTGCGGGAAGGGGGTTCCGGCCCCCTTCCGCATGACCAAGTCTGTCTCGCACACACGTTCCGTGCCATGGTTCGCCGCTGTCAGGGTCCTGCTATGGCAGCACCCTGCACAGCCTCCGTCCCCGGCGTCACTCATCCAGCAACGGGAGCCGGTCGTCACTGAATTGGGCCGCCAGCCGCCATCCGCGCAGTTCGGGCGCGTCGCGCAGGCAGCGGCTGGTGATTCCCCGCGCAGCGGAATCCAGGTCTCCGGATTTCGGTGGTCCGAGAAAGAAGACGAGATCGGCACCGAGGGGATCGATCTCGACGTACACGTGCTCAAGACGCTCGTCCGGAAGGGCGGCTTTCCGGAGCAGTTCGACGAGTTTGTCGGGCGTGACCTGTTCCGGCCCGACCATACCCCGAACCAGACGTCCGACAGTGATATACATGTCAAATCCTCTCGTGGGTGGACCCGCTCGAAGCCCGCAGGAAAGGGCCCTGTCCTGAAACCTCGGGTGGCTCCGGGCCAGGTGTCGTAGCATGCCCCCGAGATCCGGCAATGACGTGGCGCTTTCAACAGGTTCGAAATATCGGGGGGCAGGCGGTGCTGTCAGTGTTAGGACTGGATCCCGACGCCGAGGCCGTGTACCGGACGGTGCTGGCCCGGCCGGAGCTCGGGATCGCGGGCGTCGCACAGGATCTCAACTGGCCGGAACAACGCGTCCGGAACGCCCTGGACGGGCTCGCCCGGCTCACCCTGATCAGACACTCCGAGCTGGAGCCCGGGCACCTCCTCCTGGTGAACCCGGAGGTGAGCCTGGCGATGCTGATCGGCCGGCAGGAGGCCGAACTCGCCGAGCGGCAGCGCCAGATCGCGCAGAGCCGGCTGGAGGCCGCCAAGCTCGTCGCCCAGTACGCCGAGAACCGCAAGGGCGAACGCGGTCTGGGCGTCGAACAGTTGGAGGGTGTCGACCAGATCCGGCTGCGGCTGGAGGAGCTCTCGCACTCCTGCACCAGCGAGATCATGGGCTTCGCGACCGGCGGCGGGCAGTCCCAGGCCGCCCGGAGGGCGAGCCAGGCCGCCGACCAGGCGGTCTTCGACCGCGGCGTGCAGATGCGCAGCATCTACCTGGAGAGCGCGGCCAACGACGGCGGCACCATCGCCCACCTGGACTGGCTCACGGAGAAGGGCGCCCGGGTGCGGATCGCGCCCGCGCTCCCGATGCGCCTGGTGATCTTCGACCGCACGGTGGCGGTCGTCCCGACCGATCCGGACGACACCAGCGTGGGGGCTCTGGTGCTGTCCGGTCCCGGACTGGTCTCCGCGCTCTGCGCGCTGTTCGAGTACGTCTGGGAGAACGCCGCCCCGTACGGAAAGACCCCGGCCAGGGGGGCCGAGGGCCTCAACCCGCAGACGATGGCGGTGCTCAGCCTGCTCGCGCAGGGCCACACCGACGAGGTCGTGGCCCGCAAGCTCGGTGTCTCGGTGCGCACCTCGCGCCGGATCACCGCGGAGCTGATGGCCTGGCTCGGCGGCCGGAGCCGCTTCCAGGCCGGGGTGATCGCCGGCGAGCGCGGTCTGCTGCAGGGCGGCGCGTCGGCGCGCGAGGGCCGGGGCCTGTCCGGCTCCTGAGCCCACGCGCCCACGCGAACGGCCGGTCCGGGCGGGACACCTACTGCCTCGCCCGAACCGGCCTGCCCCGTGCTCCATCAACGCGTCACCGCGGTGCGGTAGACCCGCAGGTTCACCGGGACCAGGACCGCGAGCAGGGCGGCCACCACGATCACCGAGAGCAGCACCGGGTGCCGGTCCGGCAGGCTGGACCCGACCACCGCCGGGGCGTTGCCCCACAGCTCGCGGCAGGCCGCGGCCACCAGGCTCACCGGGTTCCACTCGGCCACCGCGCGCAGCCAGGCGGGCAGTCCGGACAGCGGCATGAACGAGTTGGACAGGAACGACAGCACGACCAGGAACAGCGCCGAGATGCCGTTGATCGCCTCGGCGTTGCGCATCAGCATGCCGACCAGCGCGCCCAGCCAGAGCATCGCGTAGGCGAAGGCCAGCACCAGCACGAAGCCCAGCACCGCCGAGCCGGCGTCCTTGTGGATCCGCCAGCCGACGCCGAGGCCGGCCAGGGTGACCGCGAAGGTGGCGGCCGCGGCGGTCAGCAGGTCGGCCGCGGTGTGGCTGACCAGCACGGCGGAGCGGCCCATGGGCAGCGAGCGGAAGCGGTCGATCAGGCCGGTGCGCAGGTCGGTGGCCACACCCAGCGCGGCCACGCCGACGCAGGTCAGGCCCACCTGGGCGAACACCCCGGCCATCACGTAGTCGTGGTACTCCCCGGAGCCGGCCACGGTCACCACGCTGGCGAACAGGTAGCCCAGCACGACCACCATGGTCACCGGGGTCAGGGTGATCGCGATGACCTTCTCGGGGGTGCGGCGCAGGTGCCGCAGGTGGCGGCCGATCAGCGCGGCCGTGTCGCCGAGGGCCGTGCCGAGGCCGGCCGAGGCGCCGATGTCACTCACTGCTCGTCTCCCGTCCGTGCGGTGGCGGCGGCCACCGGCTCCCGCTCGGCCGTCCCGGTCTGCCCGGTCTGCCCGGTCTGCCCGGCCTGCCCGGCCTGCCCGGCCACGCCCTCCGCGCCCGGTGCGAGCTGCTGGGTGTCCTCCTCCGGGGCCCGGCCCACCTGGGTGCCGCGCCCGGTCAGGTGGAAGAACACGTCGTCCAGCGACGGGCGGCGCAGTGCGAAGTCGGTCACCGGCACGCCGGCCGTCTCCAGCGCGACCGCCGCGGCGGCGATCGTGCCGATGCCGTCGGCCAGGTGGACGGTGATCCGGCGCCCGGTGCGGTCCACCTCGGGCCGGGTGGAGGCCACGGGGGCGAGCACGGCCAGGGCCTGCGGCAGGGCCGCGTCGGTGGCGACGCCCACTTCCAGCCACTCCTCGCCGACCTTGCGCTTGAGCTCGTCGGGGGTGCCCTCGGCGATCACCCGGCCGGTGTCGACCACCAGGATCCGGTCGGCCAGGAAGTCGGCCTCCTCCAGGTACTGGGTGGTGAGCAGCACGGTCACCCCCTGGGCGACCTGCTCGCGGACCATCTCCCAGAGCACCAGGCGGCTCGCCGGGTCCAGCCCGGTGGTCGGCTCGTCCAGGAAGAGCACCTCGGGCCGTCCGATCAGCGCGGCGGCCAGGTCCAGCCGGCGGCGCATGCCGCCGGAGTAGGTCTGGGCGGGCTTCTCGGCGGCGCCCTCCAGCTCGAACCGGGCGAGCAGTTCGGCCGCCCGCTCGCGGGCGCCCTTGCGGCCCAGGTGCAGGAGCCGGCCGAGGAGTTCGAGGTTCTCGCGGCCGGTGAGCAGTCCGTCCACGGCGGCGTACTGGCCGGCCAGGCCGATCCGGCGGCGCACCTGGCGCTGCTGGCGGACCACGTCGAAACCGGCCACCTCGGCCCGCCCCTGGTCCGGCTCCAGCAGGGTCGCCAGCAGCCGGACGGTGGTGGTCTTGCCGGCGCCGTTGGGCCCGAGCAGGCCGAGCACGGTTCCGGCCGCCACCTCCAGGTCCACGCCTCGCAGCGCGTGGTGCTCCCCGTATCTCTTGCCGAGACCGGTCGCCCGAATAGCGGTGTCCATCATTCATTCCCCCTTTCACGGAGGTAGGTGGATCGTTCGGAAAGCAGACGCCGGAGCGCATTCCGGCGCGGAATCAGGGAATTCGGTGGAATAGTTCGGCGGCCGCTGGGCGTTCCCGCGTCTTCGGCCCGGCTTCACTCGAAGGTGGCCCGCTCGAATGGTCGTCCCTCAACGGGAACCGACCGTAGCACCGGGGAAACGGGCGCGGTAAGGGGCTTCGGCCGGGCTCGGCTGGCAGCAGCTTGCCACCGCAGGTTGCTGCAACTCCCGGAGGCGCCACGGGGGTTCGGGAGGGCCTACGGTCGTTGTATTCCTCCGGTCCCCCTCATGCCGGTGAGGACACATCCGAACCCGACTGTCGCCACTGCGGCTTGATCATGCCGCCTATCGCAGGAGAGGTAATGGCACGTCAAAGCAACTTCGCGGCCAGGCTGGGCGAGTGGAGTGCCCACCACCGCAAGACCGCCGTCATCGGCTGGGTCGTCCTGGTCGTCCTGGTCACCGTGCTCGGTGGCATGGCCGGCCAGAAGAGCCTGACCCAGGCCGACTACGGGACCGGGGACTCCGGCCGCGCCGCCCAGGTGCTCAAGGACGCCGGGATCAACGACCCGGTCAACGAACTGATCCTGATCCACAGCGACGGTCTGACCGCGGACTCCCCCGAGTTCCGCGGCGCCGTCCAGGCCACCTCCGACGCGGTCAACAAGACCGGCCTCGCGGAGAACCTGCGCGACCCGTACGCCACCCAGGCCTTCTCGGCCGACAAGCACTCCGCGCTGATCATGTTCGCCGTCACCGGCGACCCGGACACCGCCGCCGACCGGATCGACCCGGTGATCACGGCGGTGAAGGACACCGCCAAGGCCCACCCCCAGGTGACCATCGGCGAGTTCGGCGGCGCGACCGCCCTCAAGGGCATCAACGACAGCCTCGGCGACGACTTCACGCGCGCCGAACTCACCGCCCTGCCGGTCGCGTTGGGCATCCTGCTGGTGGTCTTCGGTGCCTTCGTGGCGGCCGTTCTGCCGGTCGCCCTGGCGGTCACCGCCTGCATCGGCGCGCTCGGCCTGCTCTCGCTGAGCAGCCAGCTGGTGCCGGTGGACGCCATGACCAACTCGGTGATGTTCCTGATGGGTCTGGCCGTCGGCGTCGACTACTGCCTGTTCTACCTGCGCCGTGAGCGCGAGGAGCGGGCGGCCGGCCGGGACAAGGCGACCGCGCTGCGGATCGCCGCCCACACCTCCGGCCACTCGGTGATGGTCTCCGGCCTCACCGTCATGGTCGCGATGGCCGGCATGTTCCTCTCCGGGCTGACCGTCTTCGAGGGCTTCGCGATGGCCACCATCGAGGTCGTCGCGGTCGCGGTGGTCGGCTCGATGACCGTGCTGCCGGCCCTGATGTCGATGCTCGGCGACAAGGTCGCGGCCGGCCGGATCCCGTGGATCAGCAAGCGCCGCCAGGCCGCCACCGCCAACCCCAAGCCCGCCAACGCGCTGCTGCGCGGCGTGCTCGCCCGTCCCGGCATCTTCGCCGTGCTGTCCGCCGCGGTGCTGGTGGCGCTGGCCGTTCCGGCGCTCGGCATGAAGACCGAGAAGCTCGGCATGGACAAGCTGCTGCCCTCGGACAACCCGCTGGTCTCGGTCTCGCAGCAGATCGACCGGGAGTTCCCCGGCTCGCCCTCGCCCGCCACCGTGGTGGTCAAGGCCGACGACATCGCCTCGCCGCAGGTCGCCAAGAGCATCGACGACTTCAAGCAGGCCGCACTGGCTTCCGGCAAGACCGGCAACCAGATCGACGTGCGGTACTGGAAGGACAAGAACATCGCGGAGATCAACGTTCCGCTGGCCGGCAACGGCACCGACGCCACCTCCAAGGCGGCCCTGGCGGCGCTGCGCGGGCAGCTGGTGCCGCAGACGCTGAAGACCGTCCCGGGCACCACCGCGCTGGTCGCCGGTGACCTTGCCTTCTCGGTCGACTACAACGACCAGCTGCACCGCAGCATCGTGCCGGTGTTCGCCTTCGTCATGGGCGTCACCTTCCTGCTGATGCTGTTCTCCTTCCGCTCGCTGACCATCTCGATCACCTCGATCCTGCTCAACCTGCTCTCCGTGGCGGCCGCCTACGGCGTGATGACCGCGGTGTTCGTGCACGGCTGGGGCGCCTCGATCGTCGGCACCAAGGCGCCGGGCGCGATCGAGTCCTGGATGCCGCTGTTCGTCTTCGTAGTGCTCTTCGGCCTCTCGATGGACTACCACGTGTTCGTGGTCTCCCGGATCCGCGAGGCGTACCTGGCGGGCAAGCCGAGCCGGGAGGCGGTCGGCCTCGGCATCCGCAACACCGCCGGGGTGGTCACCAGCGCCGGTCTGATCATGGTCGCGGTGTTCGCGGTCTTCGGCACCCTGGGCATGCAGGACTTCAAGCAGCTCGGCATCGGCCTGGCGGTCGCGGTCCTGCTGGACGCCACCCTGGTCCGCGCGGTGCTGCTGCCCGCGGTGATGGCCCTGCTCGGCGACCGCAACTGGTACCTGCCGCGCTGGCTGGGCGGCGGCCGCGGCACCCGCGCCCACGCCGGTGGGGCGCACGCCGCCAGCAGCCACCACGAGCCGGCCGGCAACGCCTACGTCGGCTGATCACCTCGTCCTCACATCCCGTTCCCGCCCGCACCGGGCGGCCTCGACTGGAGCCACCACCGTGTTCGAGTTCAGAGTCATCGACGGCACCACCGCCCGCGAGGTCATCGCGGGAGCCCGCCGACGCATCGTCCAGGAGGTCCGGGAGACCTACCTGACCCACGGCGCGGGCGAGTCGGTCAACCCCGACAGCTACTTCCTGCGGTTCCCGGCCAAGCCGGACGCCCGGATCATCGCCCTGCCGGCCTACCTCGGCGGCGGCGTCGGCCTGGCCGGCATCAAGTGGATCAGCAGCTTCCCGGCCAACATCGAGCGGGGCTTCCCGCGCGCCTCGGCCGCCCTGCTGCTGAACGACTACGAGACCGGCTACCCGTTCGCCGTCCTGGAGGCCTCGCAGATCAGCGCGGCCCGCACCGCGGCCTCCGCGGTGCTCGCCGCCGAGGTGCTCAGCGGCGGCCGTACGGCGGGCCGGCTCGCGGTGGTCGGCGCCGGCATCATCGCCCGCAACATCCTTGAGTTCTTCGGCGCCCAGGAGTGGGCGATCGACGAGCTGGTGGTGCACGACCGCGAGGCGAAGTACGCCCAGGCGCTGGTCGACCACGCCGACGCCCAGCTGGGCTACCCGGCGCGCGTGGCCGAGGACCTCGGCGAGGCGCTCAAGGGCGCCGACGTGGTGGTGCTGGCCACCACCGCGGGCGAGCCGTACATCCTCGACCCGGAGACCTTCGCCCCCGGCCAGCTGGTGCTCAACATCTCACTGCGCGACCTCGCCCCGGAGATCATCGGCGGCGCGTACAACGTGCTCGACGACGTGGAGCACTGCATGAAGGCGAACACCTCGCCGCACCTGGCCGAACAGCTCTACGGCAACCGGGAGTTCGTCACCGGCACGCTCGCCCAGGTGATCGAGGGCGAGGTCGCCGTCGGCACCGACCGCCCGGTGGTCTTCTCGCCCTTCGGCCTCGGCGTGCTCGACCTGGCGGTCGGCGCGCTGGTGCACGACGAGGCGGTGGCCGCCGGCAGGGCGACCGAGATCCCCGGCTTCTTCGCGGAGACCACCCGCTGGTAGTCCCGAGCACCGGCCCGCCCCACCGGGCCGGCTGAGGGGCGTGTCCGACACGCCCCGGGGCCCGCCCCCCACGGCCCCGTCACCACCGACGAGGGCCCCGACCGTGGCGGTCGGGGCCCTTGCGGTGTTCCGTCGGCCGGCTCAGCCCTCGGCGCCGCCGAAGCGGGCCGTCCAGGCCGCCAGGTCCTCGTCCGTGATCTTCGCGAACAGCACCGGCGGCACGGTGAACGGCGTCCCGGCCGGCACCAGGCACAGCGCCCGGGCCTCGTCCCCGGTGATCCAGGTGCGCTCGTCCGAGGGCAGCGCGAAGGCGCCGCGCATCGCCGCCGCCGCGGTCGGGATGAACGGCTCGGACACCACCGCGTACAGGTGGATCAGGTTCATCGCCGTCCGCAGGGTCAGCGCCGCCGCCTCCGGGTCGGTCTTCACCTGCTGCCAGGGCGCCTTCTCGTCCAGGTACGCGTTGCCCGCGCTCCACAGCGCACGCAGCGCCTGCGCCGCCTTGCGGAAGTTGAGCGCGTCCAGCTGGGCCTCGTAGTCGGCCAGCAGCCCGGCGATCTGCTCGCCGAGCCGCGCCTCGGCCTCGCCGGCCGCGGCCCCGGCGGGGACGTCGTCGCCGAAGCGCTTGCGGCTGAAGGACAGCACCCGGTTGACGAAGTTGCCGAGGGTGTCCGCGAGGTCCTTGTTGACCACCGAGGCGAAGAGGTCCCAGGTGAAGCTGGAGTCGTCCGACTCGGGGGCGTGCGCGATCAGGAAGTAGCGCCAGTAGTCGGCCGGCAGCAGCTCCAGCGCGACGTCCGTGAACACGCCGCGCTTCTGGCTGGTGGAGAACTTCCCGCCGTAGTACGTCAGCCAGTTGAAGGCCTTGACGTAGTCGACCTTCTTCCACGGGCGGCGCGAGCCGAGGATGGTCGCCGGGAACATCACGGTGTGGAACGGGACGTTGTCCTTGGCCATGAACTCGGTGTAGCGGACGCTCTCGTCGGCCTCGTACCACCAGGACTTCCAGTCCCGCCGCTCGGCCGGGGCGGCGTCCGCCCACTCCTTGGTGGCGCCGATGTACTCGATCGGGGCGTCGAACCAGACGTAGAACACCTTGCCCTCGGCGGCCAGTTCGGGCCACACGTCGGCCGGCACCGGGACGCCCCACTCCAGGTCACGGGTGATCGAACGGTCCTGGAGGCCCTCGGTCAGCCACTTGCGGGCGATCGAGGAGGCCAGCACCGGCCAGTCGTCGGCGTGGTCGGCGATCCAGCGCTCGACCTCCTCGGTCAGCTTCGACTGGAGCAGGAACAGGTGCCGGGTCTCCCGGACCTCCAGGTCGGCGCTGCCGCTGATCGCCGAGCGCGGCTCCAGCAGGTCGGTCGGGTCCAGCACCCGGGTGCAGTTCTCGCACTGGTCGCCGCGCGCCTTGTCGTAGCCGCAGTGCGGGCAGGTGCCGACGATGTAGCGGTCCGGCAGGAAGCGGCCGTCGGCGTTGGAGTACACCTGGCGGATCGAGCGCTCCTCGATGAAGCCGTTGCGCTGCAGCTCGCGGGCGATCTCCTGGGTGATCTCCCGGTTCTGCGGCGAGGAGCTGCGGCCGAAGTGGTCGAAGGACAGCCCGAAGCCGTCGTACACCGCCTTCTGGGCCCCGTGCGCCTGGGCGCAGAACTCGGCGACCGGCAGCCCGGCCTCCTGGGCGGCCAGCTCGGCGGGCGTGCCGTGCTCGTCGGTGGCGCAGATGTACAGCACCTCGTGGCCGGTCTGGCGCAGGTAGCGGGAGTAGACGTCCGCCGGGAGCATCGACCCGACCATGTTGCCCAGGTGCTTGATCCCGTTGATGTACGGAAGGGCGCTGGTGATCAGGTGCCGAGCCATCCTCGGATGCTCCGATTTCTCCCGCACGCGCACCCCGACCCGGAGTGCTGTGCCAGGCGCAGGGGTCCACTGTGGGCTGCCAAGCCTACCGCTGCGGGGAGGGGCGTCGGCTTCCTCGGCTCGCGGCCGGATTCACATCCGGGTTCACATCCGGGCTCGCGGCCGGATTCACAGCCGGCTGAAGTCGGCGTACCGGTCGAACTCGCCGGCCTTCACCCCGCGGACGAACGCCGCCCACTTGCGGGGCGTCGTCCGCACCACCACCTCGGGCAGGTCCGACTCCCGGATCTCCACCAGCCCGCCGGCGGCTCTGACCTCCACGCAGTCGGTGCTCTCACCGCTGGCTGACGCCTTGCGCCACATACTCATGAGAAGTCTTTCAGTAAGGCCCGGATGAAGTCCCGGGACTCGGCCGTCCCGAGCGCGATCGCCGCGGTCTTCTCCTTGATCCGGCGGTAGGAGGCCAATTCCGCCTCCGAATGCACGAACTTCGGCCCGTGCGTCAGGTCGATCTGTACGGTGTCGAGCTCCGGGACCGGCCCTCGGGCGAGATACAGGCTCTCCCCGGAGCCCGTGTAGGTGGGCACGCTGAACGGGATCACCCGGATCTCCACCCCCGGCCGCTCCGAATTCCCCAGCAGGCTCCGCAACTGCTCGCGCAGCACTTCCGGGCCGCCGAACTGCATCCGCAGCGCGGATTCGTGCAGGATTGCGCTGTACGGCTTCGGGTGGTCGACGAAGATCTGCTGGCGCCGAATCCGGAATGACATCCGGATCTCGGCCTCCTGCCGGTGCTGCGCGGGGAGGCGCTCGAACACCGCGGCGGCGTAGGCCGGGGTCTGCAGCAGCCCGGGGATGAAGGTGCTGTTGAGGATCGACAGCGACGCCGCGTGGTGCTCCATCTCCGCGATGTCGATGATCCCGCTGGGCATCCGGCCCCGGTAGCCGTCCCACCAGTACTTCCGGCGGTCCTGCGTCATCGCGAGCAGCGCGTCGAGGTACGGGCCGTCGGGGCAGCCGCAGGTGCGCGCCCAGACCCGGAGCCGCTCGGCGCTGATGCCCGACTTCCCGTTCTCCATCTGGGAGATCTTCGGCAGGTCGGTGCCGATCGTGGCGGCCAGGCTCTTGGGCGTCACGCCCACGCGCTCGCGCATCTTGCGCAGTTCGATCCCCAGGCGCTGCTGGCGCACGGTCGGCGACAAGCGGGGTGGCATGACTCTCTTCTCCGGATCGCGGCTACGGTCGATGCTTCCGGTGAAGTGTGCCGTGGACACCGGGCACTAGCTAGCGAAATGGGGGATACCCCACGATGGAGTGAACGTCCAGTCCCTCGGTAGCAACTCTGGCACCCTGACTCTATGGTCGTCCGTGTCACTCGCTGACTTGTTGCCCCGTAAACAGTCGCCAAGTCGCCACTCAGCCGTAAATACACACCGGATGCATGGTCAGGGCGTTCGACATCACCGACCGGAGACAGCCGTGCCCCTTCCGCCGCCCCTCCGCCTTCCTCCCCGCATTTTCCCGTCCTGGTGAACGCCCTTCTCGTCGCCGGATTGTCCGCCCTCCTCCTCGCCGTCCTTTTCGTCGGCTGGCTGGTCTGGCTGGTCAACGGCCAGCCCCGGGAACTCCGCCCCCTGAAACGCGAGTTCACCCCCCGCCACCCCACCCCCGCCGACCGCGAATAGTGATCGGCAGCCACGGCAAAGCGGTGTGGGCCGCGGCCGAGTCGGCCGACCGGTGACGACGACGAGTGCTCAGCCGCGCGAAAGGCGTTCCGCCAGCCGGGACTTGGCGGCCGGCCACTCGTCGGCGAGCATCGAGAAGTAGGCGCTGTCGCGCCAGGTGCCGGTGGGGCGGAGGCGGTGGCGGCGGAAGGTGCCCTCGTACTGGGCGCCGAGGCGCTGGATGGCGTTGCGGGAGCGCTCGTTGAGGGCGTCGGTCTTCCAGAAGACGCGGCCCATGCCCAGGTCCTCGAAGGCGTGGGTGAGCAGCAGCAGCTTGGCCTCGGTGTTGACCGCGGTGCGCCAGACCGAGCGGGCGTACAGGGTGCCGCCGATCTCCATGTACTCGTCCTTGGCGTTGAGGTCGTAGTAGCCGGTGACGCCGACGGCGGTGCCGCTCGCGAGGTCGACGGCGGCGAACTGTACCGACTCGCCCCTCTCGGCCTCGGCGGTGCGGGCGTCGAGGATCCGGCCGAGCTCCTCCTGCGTGGCGGGCGGGAGGTTCATGGTCCAGCGCCAGACCTCGGGCTCGGAGCCGACGGTGGTCCAGAGGTCGGCGAGGTGGCGGCGGTCCAGCGGCTCCAGGCGGATGTGGCGGCCGGTGAGGGTGACGGGTGCGGGCAGCTTCGCGGTCATGGTCCGAACGTAGCGCGGTTCTGCACTAGAGGCAATGGATGTATGAACTAGTTCAAACTGCAGAGCCGAAGCGAAGGGCCCCGTGGGACGCAACCGTCCCGCGGGGCCCTCCAAGGAGCTCAGGCTCAGATGAACGAGTTGATCTGGATCGTCTCGTCGCGGCCCGGGCCGACGCCGATGGCGGAGATCGGCGCGCCGGACATCTCCTCCAGCGCCTTCACGTAGGCCTGGGCGTTCTTCGGCAGTTCGGCGAAGGTCTTCGCCTTGCTGATGTCCTCGGTCCAGCCGGGCAGCGTCTCGTAGATCGGCTTGGCGTGGTGGAAGTCCGACTGGTTGTAGGGGAGTTCCTCGACCCGGCGGCCGTCGATCTCGTAGGCGACGCAGACCGGGATCTGCTCCCAGCCGGTGAGCACGTCGAGCTTGGTGAGGAAGAAGTCGGTGAGGCCGTTGACCCGGGTCGCGTAGCGCGCGATGACGGCGTCGAACCAGCCGCAGCGGCGGTCGCGGCCGGTGGTGACACCGCGCTCGCCGCCGATCCGGCGCAGCGCCTCGCCGTCCTCGTCGAGCAGCTCGGTCGGGAACGGACCCGAGCCGACGCGGGTGGTGTAGGCCTTGAGGATGCCGATGACCCGGTCGATCTTGGTGGGGCCGATGCCGGCGCCGGTGCAGGCGCCGCCCGCGGTCGGGTTCGACGAGGTCACGAAGGGGTACGTGCCGTGGTCGACGTCGAGCAGGGTGCCCTGGCCGCCCTCCAGCAGGACGACCTTGTCCGCCTTGAGCGCCTCGTCCAGGACGAGGGTGGTGTCGGCGAGGAAGGGCTTGATCTTCTCCGCGTAGCCCAGGTACTCCTCGACCACCAGGTCGGCCGGGATGGCGCGGCGGTTGTAGAGCTTGACCAGGATCTGGTTCTTGTCGTGCAGCGCCGCCTCGATCTTCTGGCGCAGGATCGACTCGTCGAACAGGTCCTGGACCCGGATGCCGACGCGGTTGATCTTGTCCGCGTAGGTCGGGCCGATGCCGCGGCCGGTGGTGCCGATCCGGCGCTTGCCGAGGAAGCGCTCGGTGACCTTGTCGATGGTGCGGTGGTACGGGGTGATCAGGTGGGCGTTGCCCGAGATCAGCAGCTTGGAGGTGTCGATGCCGCGCTCGTTCAGGCCGTTGAGCTCGGAGAGCAGCACGCCCGGGTCGATGACGACGCCGTTGCCGATCACCGGCGTCACGTTCGGGCTGAGGATGCCGGAGGGGAGCAGGTGCAGGGCGTACTTCTGGTCGCCGATGACCACCGTGTGACCGGCGTTGTTGCCGCCCTGGTAGCGGACGACGTAGTCGACGGAGCCGCCGAGGAGGTCGGTGGCCTTCCCCTTGCCCTCGTCCCCCCACTGAGCGCCAACGAGCACGAGTGCCGGCACAGGCGTACACCCCTTCCGGTTGGGGCATCCTGCGTAGGCCGCAGTCTGCCCCGAGATAGACGAAGCCCCTGGCGCAACGGCGCAAGGGGCTCTTGCACCGAGAGATTACCTGAGGAAGGACCGGTCGTGTCGTCCCTGTCCACGCCTGGAACCGGCGGTCCCGAGCCCCTTCTACTACTGCTCGACCCGGCGGCCCGGCAGGCCGACGGGGAGTCGGTGCGGATCGCGAAGGACGTGCTGTGCGGGGGTGCGGACGTCAAGGTGGCCTATCCGGAGAGCCCGTCGGAACTCGACCGGATGCTTTCGCACCGGGGTCGTCGGCGACCGGTGGTGATCGGTTCCGATCTGGCCCTGCAGCGGGTGCTCCAGGCGCTGCACCGGCAGCGTGAGCTGGGCGCCGATCCGGTGGGCATGGTTCCGGTCGGCCGGGCGGAGGAGCTGGCGACGGCCCGCGCGCTCGGCGTGCCGGGCGAACCGGTACGGGCGGCGCGGGCCGTGCTGTCGGGCGCGCCGCGCACCTTCGACCTGCTGGTGGACGACGGCGGCGGGGTGGCGCTGGGCGGGGTGCGGATCACCGGCGGCGGTGCGCGGCGGCCGGTGGGCCGGACGGGCGGCTGGCGTTCGCTATGGGCGAAACTGGCTGCGGCCGAGCAGGCGAACGCACTCATCCCGGAGACCGCGGACCACAGCCCCCGGGTCCGGGTCGAGGCGGACGGCCGGCTGCTCGCCGACGTGCACCGTCCGGTCCGGCTGGTGCAGCTGACCCTCCAGGGCGCCGGGCGGACCGACCCGGCCGGCGCGGGGGTGCTCGAAGTGGTGGTCAGCGCGCCGGGCGCGCTGGTGCGGGCGCGGGCGGCGAGCGTCTCGGTGGTCGGGCGCGGCTTCGGCTACGAGGCGGACGGCCATGCGGTCGGACCGGTCCGCGCCAGGACCTGGACGGTCCACCCGGGCGCCTGGGGCCTGTTGCTGCCCGCGGCGTGACCTCCCGGTGAAGCCCGGGTGAGCAGGCTCACGTTCGCGCCGCCCCGGCAACCGCCGTTCCGCACACGGAAGGCCCCAACAGGCGCGAACCGCAAGGCCAACCGCCGTCCGCCGGAATTCCCCCACCCGAATTCCCGGCCCCGTAAGGGGTTTTGTCTACGCGCGTTACTCCGGGATCGCCGATCGAACCGGACGTCCCGGGTTCCGGAAGCCCTGGTCAACTGCCCTAGACTCGAAGGCGTGCCACGTGGTGACGGAAGACTCAACCACGATCTTCTTCCCGGCGAGAAAGGCCCCCAGGACGCGTGTGGCGTCTTCGGTGTCTGGGCTCCCGGCGAGGAGGTCGCCAAGCTCACGTTCTTCGGCCTTTACGCCCTGCAGCACCGCGGTCAGGAATCCGCGGGTATCGCAGTGAGCAACGGCTCCCAGATTCTCGTCTTCAAGGACATGGGACTCGTCTCCCAGGTCTTCGACGAGGCCTCGCTGGGGTCGTTGCACGGGCATATCGCCGTCGGACACGCCCGCTACTCGACCACCGGGTCCTCGGTCTGGGAGAACGCCCAGCCGACCTTCCGGGCGACCGTGCACGGTTCGCTGGCCCTCGGGCACAACGGAAACCTGGTGAACACCGCCGAACTGGCGGCGATGGTCGCCGAACTGCCCGGCGAGGAGCACGTCTCGCGCTCCGGCCGGACCGCCGCGACCAACGACACCGACCTGGTGACCGCCCTGCTGGCCGGCCACCCGGACCTCTCCATCGAGGAGACGGCCAAGGTCGTGCTGCCCAAGGTCAAGGGCGCCTTCTCGCTCGTCTTCATGGACGAGCACACCCTCTACGCCGCCCGTGACCCCCAGGGCATCCGCCCGCTGGTGCTCGGCCGGCTGGAGCGCGGCTGGGTGGTCGCCTCCGAGACGGCGGCGCTGGACATCTGCGGCGCCTCCTTCATCCGCGAGGTCGAGCCCGGCGAGCTCATCGCCATCGACGAGAACGGCATCCGCACCTCCCGCTTCGCCGAGGCGAAGCCCAAGGGCTGCGTGTTCGAGTACGTCTACCTGGCCCGCCCCGACACCTCCATCGCCGGCCGCAACGTGCACCTCTCCCGGGTGGAGATGGGCCGCCGGCTGGCGCAGGAGGCCCCCGTCGAGGCCGACCTGGTGATAGCCACGCCCGAGTCCGGCACCCCCGCCGCGATCGGCTACGCCGAGGCCAGCGGCATCCCGTACGGCTCCGGCCTGGTGAAGAACGCCTACGTGGGCCGCACCTTCATCCAGCCCAGCCAGACCATCCGCCAGCTCGGCATCCGGCTCAAGCTCAACCCGCTGCGCGAGGTCATCGCCGGCAAGCGCCTGGTGGTCGTGGACGACTCGATCGTGCGCGGCAACACCCAGCGCGCGCTGGTGAAGATGCTGCGCGAGGCGGGCGCCGCAGAGGTGCACATCCGCATCTCCTCGCCGCCGGTGAAGTGGCCCTGCTTCTTCGGCATCGACTTCGCCACCCGCGCGGAGCTGATCGCCAACGGCATGACCATCGAGGAGATCGGCCGCACGCTCGGCGCCGACTCGCTCGCGTACATCTCGATCGACGGCATGATCGAGGCCACCAAGCAGCCCAAGGACAAGCTCTGCCGGGCCTGCTTCGACGGCGAGTACCCGATGGAGCTGCCGGACCCGGCGCTGCTCGGCAAGCTCCTGCTGGAGGCCGAGATCAAGGGCGGCCAGCAGCAGCCGGCCGTCCGCGGCAAGCCGACCAGCGGCAGCGACCTGGACGGCGTCCAGTCGCTGCTCGGCGGGGCGGGCGCGGCCGACGCGCTGCGCCGCCCGTAACGAACGCACGGTGGGGTCCCGCGAACCGGGGCCCCACCGCTGTTTCCGAACCACCCCCACCTGACCCGAAAGGGCCGCACGCAGTGACCAGCTCCCACCCGTCGCCCACCACCACCCCCAACGGAGACGCTCCGCGTCGCCCCTCCGATGGCGCCACCTACGCCGCCGCCGGTGTCGACATCGAGGCGGGCGACCGCGCCGTCGAGCTCATGAAGCAGTGGGTGAAGAAGGCCAACCGCCCCGAGGTGGTCGGCGGTCTCGGCGGCTTCGCCGGCCTCTTCGACGTGTCCGCCTTCAAGGACTACGAGCGGCCGCTGCTGGCCTCGGCCACCGACGGCGTGGGGACCAAGGTGGCCATCGCGGCCGCCATGGACAAGCACGACACCATCGGCCACGACCTGGTCGGCATGGTCGTGGACGACATCGTGGTGTGCGGCGCCGAGCCGCTGTTCATGACCGACTACATCTGCGTCGGCAAGGTCGTCCCGGAGCGGGTCGCCTCGATCGTCAAGGGCATCGCCGAGGGCTGCGCGCTGGCCGGCTGCGCCCTGGTCGGCGGCGAGACCGCCGAGCACCCGGGCCTGCTCGGCCCGGACGAGTACGACGTCGCGGGCGCCGGCACCGGTGTGGTCGAGGCCGACGCGCTGCTGGGCTCCGAGCGGGTCCGGGCCGGCGACGTGGTGATCGCGATGGCCGCCTCCGGCCTGCACTCCAACGGCTACTCGCTGGTCCGCCACGTGCTGCTGAACCAGGCCGGCTGGAAGCTGGACCGCAAGGTCGAGGAGTTCGGCCGCACCCTCGGCGAGGAGCTGCTGGAGCCCACCCGGATCTACTCGCTGGACTGCCTGGCGCTCACCCGGGCGACCGAGGTGCACGCCTTCTCGCACGTGACCGGCGGCGGCCTGGCGGCCAACCTGGCCCGGGTCATCCCGGACGGCCTGCACGCCCGCCTGGACCGCGGCACCTGGACCCCGCTGCCGGTCTTCCGGACCGTCGCCGAGGTCGGCAAGGTGGCCACCCTGGAGCTGGAGAAGACGCTCAACATGGGCGTCGGCATGGTCGCCGTCGTCCCGCCGCACTCGGTGGACGTGGTGCTGTCGATCCTGGAGGACCGCGGCGTCGAGGCCTGGCTGCTCGGTGACATCGTCGAGCGCACCGACGAGCACGCGGAGGGCGCGGCGCTCTACAACGCCTACGAGGGCTTCACGGCGGGCTGACCGGCCCCGACGGTCCCGTCGACGGCGAGAGGGGCCCCTCCGGCGCACCGGAGGGGCCCCTCTCGCCCGTCCGCGGCGGTCAGCCGTCGGCCGGGAGCGAGCGCGTACGGCCGTCGGCCGGGGCCGGGTGCGGCCGGCCACGACGGCACCCGATCCGCCCGGGGAACGCCGAAAACCGGTCCGGCGCCCAGGGGCGCCCGGACCGGTCCGGCGAAGCTGTGGGTTACGAGCGGCGGGAGGCCTGCGACGGCCCGGTGCCCGGCTCGTTGTCGTCCTCGTCGTCGAGGTCGGCGTAGCGGGCGGCGTACTCCGCGTACGGGTCGTCGTCCTCCTCCTCCTCGATCGGCTCCGGGTCGATCGAAGCGGTGGACGGCGATACGCCCAGCTCGTTGGACAGACGGTTAGCGTCGAACCCGCCGCTGTTGTACTTCAGCTCGCGGGCGACCTTCGTCTGCTTGGCCTTGGCCCGGCCGCGCCCCATGGGTCGACCCCCTCAACGATGGGGCTCACGGCCCCGAGTCTGACACGTGTTCATGATCAGGACCGGCCTGCCCGAATGGGAGGACCGTCCCTTGGAGCATTAACGGTACCTGTTTCCGCCGCTGGACGGTACGTCGTCGGTGTGACGTGGCGCGCACCGGCCGCACCCGCGACCAGGTCTTCCCAGGTCAGGGGAGGTTTTGCGGCGATTTGCACGCTGTCCGGAGGTGTTCGGGGTCCGTCGTTCCAGGACCGATTATCCCCCCAAGGGGGACCTCGGATCACCCGTTCGGGCGGAGAAGTGAGAATCCGGTTCCACATCGTGATGCGCGGGGGGCCGAAGGTGACGGCCCCCCGCGCATCAGCTCACCGGAGCGGCGGCGGTCAGCCGCGGCGGGCGCCCGGCAGCAGCACCGTGCGCAGCGCGCTGATCTCGCGCATCCGCTTCTCGGCCAGGCGGTCGGCGGCGACCGCCGGCGGGACGCCGTCGGCGGCGGCCCGGGTGAAGATCTCCAGGGTGGTGTCGAAGATCTTGGTGGCCTTGTTCTTGGCCCGCTCGAAGTTGAAGCCGTCGATCTCGTCGGCGACCTGGATCACGCCGCCGGAGTTCACCAGGTAGTCGGGGGCGTAGAGGATGCCGCGGTCGGCCAGGTCCTTCTCGACGCCCGCGTGGGCCAGCTGGTTGTTGGCCGCGCCGCAGACGATCGAGGTGCCGAACTCGCCGAGCGCCGCGACCACCGGGTCGGTCAGCGCGCCGCCGAGGGCGCAGGGGGCGTAGACGTCCAGCTTGGCCTGGAGCAGGGCGGTGGTGTCGGCGACGACCTCCACCTCCGGGTGAGCGGCGCGCACGCGGTTGACGGCGGCCTCGAAGGGGTCGGTGACGACGACGGTGGCGCCGTCCGCGACCAGGTGGCCGACCAGGTAGTGGCCGACCTTGCCGACGCCCGCGACGCCGACCCGCTTGCCGCGCAGGGTGGGCTGGCCCCAGCGGGCCTGGGCGGTGGCGCGCATGCCCTGGAAGACGCCGAAGGCGGTCAGGATGGACGAGTCGCCGGCGCCGCCGTGCTCGGGCGAGCGGCCGGTCACGAACTCGGTCTCGCGGGCGATGACGTCCATGTCCTGGACGTAGGTGCCGACGTCGCAGGCGGTGATGTAGCGGCCGCGCAGGGACTCGACGAAGCGGCCGTAGGCCCGGAGCATCGCCTCGTTCTTGTCCTTGTTCGGGTCGCCGATGATGACGGCCTTGCCGCCGCCGAGGTCGAGGCCGGCCAGCGCGTTCTTGTAGGACATTCCGCGGGACAGGTTCAGCGCGTCCTCCAGGGCCGCCTCCTCGGAGGCGTACGGGAAGAAGCGGGTGCCGCCGAGGGCGGGGCCGAGGGCGGTGGAGTGGATGGCGATGATCGCCTTGAGCCCGGAGCTGCGGTCGTGGCAGAGGACGACCTGCTCGTGGCCGTCGCCGGGGGCGCCGTCCTGCTCGGTACGGAAGATCCTGCTGAGCACGCCGGGTGCGGGGTGCGTGGCCGGGGTCTGTACGTCGGTCACTGTGGTGACTCCAGTATGGAAAGGCCCGCTGCTGTGGTGCGGGCGCCTAGGGCGAAGAGTAGTCGGGAGCGGGCCGCCGATCCGCCGTCTTGTCCGAGCTTGTGCCGGTTGTCCGAAGGGTGAGACGGCGAGGGGTGCGCGGTGCGGGCGCGAACGGTTCGGGGGCGCGCCCTCCCGGGGCCGCGCGGCGCGTGCGACCATGCAGGACGTGACCGTCGTACGCACCTCCGTACTGCCGCCCTACGCCGCCCACCTGCGGGTCTACGAGCCGCTGGCGGCCTACCCGGAGCCCGAGCGGGCGGGCTGGCGGGCCTATGCGGCGGAGCACGGGCCGGACGCGGCGGTGGCCGAGCAGTCGGTGGCCGCGGCGGTGCTGGAGGAGCAGCGGGAGGCGCTCGCGGAGCTGGCCGCCCGCACGCCCAGGGCGTTGCCGGAGAAGGAGAGCCGGCGGGCGTACCTGCGGATCGTGGACGGCGTACTGTACGTGTGCCCGTGGGCGACCAGGCTGCGCAGCTGGCAGGCGCTGGAGGAGCTGCGGGCGGGGGCCCCGGTGGCGCTGCTGGACACCGCGGTGCCGCCGGTGACCCGGGCGGCCGCCGAGGCGGACCGGGAACGCTGGCTGGCCGGGCACCCGGACGCCCGGCCGTGGATCCTCACCAGCCGGTGGGAGGTGCCGGTGCACTGGTTCCTCCCGTTCGGGGACGAGGACCGGTGCTTCGTGCCGGGGGGCACGGACGGGGAAGGGACGGACGGGGAAGGGACTGAGGGGGAACGGGGGAGGGCGGCGGCGCTGTTCTACCTGGTGCCGATGGCACAGGCGCGGCGCCGGGTGGCGCGGGCCCTCCGGGCGCTGCGCGAGGCGGCGCCGGAGGGGGAGCTGGTGCGCGGGGCGGAGCAGGTCGGGCGGTGGCTGGAGGAGTTCCACCCGCGCTCGCTGGTGGAGCTGGACTACGGGGGGCTGGTGCACCTGCTGGGGCCGGAGCGGCTGTTGGCGGACCGTTCGGCGGGGGAGCTGGAGGACGGGCTGCGGGCGCTGCGGGCGGGGGACACCGCCGAGGCGCTGCGCGCGTACGGGGAACTGACGCTGCGGTGGCGGCGGGTGCTCGCGCTGCGGCAGGCGAACTGACGTCCGACCGCCCGTGTATGACTGTCAGGGGTCTTTGGTCCACGACGGGGCCGACGAAGGTCCTGGTTCGGGTCAATAGCTGTCGAACGTGACACTACTCACCGTTGACGCGAACTTACCCCTATGTGCAAAAATGGGACAACCAGCCCAACTTCACGTGAGCGTGCCCACTTTTGGGTGGTTCTGGAGTCGATGCGTGCTTTGCGGGGAAACGGAGGGTCTGGTCCCCTCGTAACCGGACGTCACTGTGGCGTGACTGTCCGTTATGGGGTGGTCCATCGCCATCCGTCGGCCTTGAACCCGTGAGGGGTCAATTTTGGCGGTTTGGTCGATAGGGCTGGACGGATGGTGTAGTTGTAGACACCAGGACAAGCCGTTCGTCCTATAACCGACTCGGCCCGTCTATGCCATTTCGGGCATCGCGGGCCAAGGTGCAGAATTTGAAGGATAGAACCGCCCTGGTTCGGTTCTCCCGAGGAGGCCGCTCATGACCGCTCGTACCCCTGATGCTGAGCCGCTGCTGACGCCGGCAGAGGTTGCCACCATGTTCCGCGTTGACCCGAAGACGGTCACCCGCTGGGCCAAGGCGGGCAAGCTGACGTCGATCCGCACGCTCGGTGGTCACCGTCGTTACCGTGAGGCGGAGGTGCGCGCCCTGCTGGCCGGGATTCCCGCCCAGCGCACTGAGGCCTGATAGGCCAAAGGCTCTTTGAAAGGGGCCGCTAACCGGACTCCGCCGGGTCCGGTTGGCGGCCCCTTTGTCGTGCCCGGCGCCGCGCTTCCCACGGGTCGGAATGCTGAACTCCGGATAACGATTTGGTGCGCATGATGCGGGGGGGATTTACAGTGAATAAAAGTGCAATTTTACATATTAAATTAGTGGGGTCTTGAACGGGCCGTTCCGGTGACGGTTTCCGGAGGGGGTGAGTGGCGACGATCACACGGCCTGCCGCTTGTGGTCCGTACCTGGTCGCGGTAAAAGCCGGACGGCCAAAAGCGAAAGGCCCGGAACCTGACGGTTCCGGGCCTTTCGCGCTGCGGCGATCCCGACGGGACTTGAACCCGCGACCTCCACCTTGACAGGGTGGCGAGCTAACCAACTGCTCCACGGGACCAGAGTTTTCTGATCTCGTTCACTCGCTTGCCGCGCTGCGAACAAGACAGATCGTAGCCCATGGTGGGCCTCCAGGTCGAACTGGCTCCTGAAGGCCCATCGCGCACCCGCAGCTCAGGGCACCACCCGGGGCGCGGGGGGCGCCCGGGCCGGGCCTCACAGCGACGCCCGGGCCGCCTCCATCGCCTTCATGATCCGCTTCTCCGAGACCGGGCTCGGCGTGCCCAGCGACTGGGCGAAGAAGCTGACCCGCAGCTCCTCGATCATCCAGCGGACCGCCCGCACCTCCTCGGAGGGCTGCCGCCCGGCCGGCACCGCCGCCAGCAGCTCCCCGTACGCCTGCTGCACCTGCTGGACCTTCAGCAGCTGCTGGGCGTCCCGCTGCGGGTGGTTGGGCAGCGCCTCCAGCCTGCGGTCCACCGCCAGCAGGTAGCGCTTGAGGTCGGGCAGCCGCCGCCAGCCGGTGGCCGTCACGAAGCCCGGGTGCACCAGCGAGGCCAGGTGCAGCCGGACGTCGTTCACCGCGTTCAGCAGCACCGGGCTGCTGACCGACTTCAGCCGGGTCGAGGCCTTGTGGAAGGCGATCAGGGCCGTGGCCGTCTTCAGCGTGGTGTCCGCGGACAGGTCGTACAGGTCCGCCCGCACCTTGTCGTGCAGCTTGCCGAAGGCCGCCTCGTCCCAGGCCGGGCCGCCGGCCAGGGACATCAGCCGGTCCGTCGCGGCCGAGACGACGTCCTCGAACAGGGCGTTGATCGAGCCGTGCGGGCTGTGCGAGAGCGCCAGTTTCGCCTGGTTGCCCAGCCGCCCCTGGATCGACTTGGCCGGGGAGGTCGTCGTCAGCATCAGCAGCCGGCGCGTCCCCTCCCACATCGCCTGGGCCTGCGCCTCCGGGGTGTCGAACAGCTTCACGCCGACCGAGGCGCCCTCGTCCACCAGCGCCGGGTAGGCGCGCAGCGAGTGGCCGCGCGAGCGCTGCTCGAAGGTGCGCTGGAGCACCGGCAGCCCGGCCGGCCAGGCGGTCAGCCCGCCCTGCTCGATGCCCTTGCCGGACGCCGCCGAGGAGAGCGTCTCCTTGAGCTTCGGCTTGAGCTTCAGCCGCAGCTCCTCCAGGTCCTTGGACTCGGCGAGCCTGCGCTTGCCGTCCATCACCCGGAAGGTCACCTTGAGGTGATCCGGCACCCGCTCGTCGTCCCAGGCCTCCGGCGGCACCGTGACGGCCGTCAGGCGCTTCAGGGCGTGCTCCAGGGACGGCAGCAAGGGCTCCTGGCGGTCCTTCACCTGGCGCAGGGCCGCCCTGGCGAAGTCCGGGGCCGGCACGAAGTTGCGCCGGATCGCCTTGGGCAGCGACTTGATGTACGCGGTGACCAGCTCCTCCCGCAGACCGGGGATCTGCCAGTCGAAGCCCTCCGCGGTGACCTGGTTGAGCACCGGCAGCGGGATGTGGACGGTCACGCCGTCCGCGTCGCTGCCCGGCTCGAACTGGTAGGTCAGCTTGAAGCGCAGCTTGCCCTGCTGCCAGTAGTCCGGGTAGTCGGCCTCGGTGACGCCGTCCGCGGCGTCGTTGATCAGCATCGACTTCTCGAAGTTCAGCAGGTCCGGCTGTTCGTGCCGGGCCTTCTTCCACCAGGAGTCGAAGTGCCGGGCGGAGACGACCTCCTCGGGCAGCCGGGCGTCGTAGAAGTCGAACAGGGTCTGGTCGTCCACCAGGATGTCCCGGCGGCGGGCCCGGTTCTCCAGCTCCTCCACCTCGCCGAGCAGCTTGCGGTTCTCCGCGAAGAACCTGTGGTGGGTCTCCCAGTCGCCCTCGACCAGCGCGTTGCGGATGAACAGCTCGCGGCAGAGCTCCGGGTCGATCCGGCCGTAGTTGACCTTGCGCTGGGCGACGATCGGCATCCCGTAGAGGGTCACCTTCTCGTACGCCAGGACGGCCCCGGCCTTCTTCTCCCAGTGCGGCTCGCTGTAGCTGCGCTTGATCAGGTGCCCGGCCAGCGGCTCGACCCATTCGGGCTCGATCTTCGCGTTGATCCGGGCCCACAGCCGGGAGGTCTCCACCAGCTCGGCGGACATCACCCAGCGCGGGGGCTTCTTGAACAGGCCGGAGCCCGGGAAGACCGCGAAGCGGGCGCCGCGGGCGCCGCCGTACTCGCGCTTCTCCACGTCGAACAGGCCGATGTGGGAGAGCAGCCCGGCCAGCAGCGACTGGTGGATCCGGTCGGCGTCCGGCTCGGCGTCGGGACGGGGCTCCTCGATGGTCACGCCCAACTGCTTGGCGACCGTGCGCAGCTGGGTGTAGACGTCCTGCCACTCCCGTATCCGCAGGTAGTTGAGGAACTCGGACTTGCACATCCGGCGGAACGCCGAGGAGGAGAGCTCCTTCTGCTGCTCCCGGACGTAGCGCCACATCGCCAGGTAGGAGAGGAAGTCGGAGGTCTCCGAGGAGAACCGGCGGTGCCGCTCGTCGGCGGCCTGGCGCTTCTCGGCGGGGCGCTCGCGCGGGTCCTGGATGGACAGCGCGGCGGCGATCACCATGACGTCGCGCACGCAGCCGTTGCGGTCCGCCTCCAGCACCATGCGGGCCATCCGCGGGTCCACCGGGAGCTGGGCGAGCTTGCGGCCGAGCGGGGTCAGGCGCTTGCGCGGGTCCTTCTCGTCCGGGTCCAGCGCGCCCAGCTCGTGCAGCAGGTGGACGCCGTCCTTGATGTTGCGCGAGTCCGGCGGGTCCAGGAACGGGAAGGCCGAGATGTCGCCCAGACCGGCCGCGGTCATCTGGAGGATCACCGAGGCCAGGTTGGTGCGCAGGATCTCGGCGTCGGTGAACTCGGGGCGGGAGAGGAAGTCCTCCTCCGAGTACAGCCGGATGCAGATGCCGTCCGAGGTGCGGCCGCAGCGGCCCTTGCGCTGGTTGGCGCTGGCCTGGCTGATCGCCTCGATCGGCAGCCGCTGCACCTTGGTGCGGTGGCTGTAGCGGGAGATCCGGGCGGTGCCCGGGTCGATCACGTACTTGATGCCGGGGACGGTCAGCGAGGTCTCGGCCACGTTGGTGGCCAGCACGATCCGGCGCAGGTTGGAGCGCTGGAACACCCGGTGCTGCTCGGCCGAGCTGAGCCGGGCGTAGAGCGGGAGGACCTCGGTGTTCCTGAGCTTCAGCCTGGTCAGCGCGTCGGCGGTGTCGCGGATCTCGCGCTCGCCGGAGAGGAAGACCAGGATGTCGCCCGGGCCCTCGTCCTGCAGCTCCTGGGCGGCGTCGCAGATCGCCTGGATCTGGTCCCGGTCGCGGTCCGCCTCGTCGGCCTCGTCCTCGCCGTCGTCGATCACCGGGCGGTAGCGGACCTCGACGGGGTACGTCCGGCCGGAGACCTCGATGATCGGGGCGTCGCCGAAGTGCCGGGAGAAGCGCTCGGGGTCGATGGTCGCGGAGGTGATCACGACCTTGAGGTCGGGGCGGCGCGGGAGCAGCTGCTTGAGGTAGCCGAGCAGGAAGTCGATGTTGAGGCTGCGCTCGTGCGCCTCGTCGATGATCAGGGTGTCGTACTGGCGCAGGTCGCGGTCGGTCTGGATCTCCGCGAGCAGGATGCCGTCCGTCATCAGCTTGACCAGGGTGTCCTGGCCGACCTGGTCGGTGAACCGGACCTTCCAGCCGACGGCCTCGCCGAGCGGGGTGTCCAGCTCCTCCGCGACGCGCTCGGCCACCGTACGGGCGGCGATCCGGCGCGGCTGGGTGTGGCCGACCAGGCCGCGCACGCCGCGGCCCAGTTCCAGGCAGATCTTCGGGATCTGGGTGGTCTTCCCGGAGCCGGTCTCGCCTGCGACGATCACCACCTGGTGGTCCCGGATCGCCTCCAGGATGTCGTCCTTCTTCTGGCTGACCGGAAGCTCGGCCGGATACGTGATCTTCGGCACCGCGTTGCGGCGCTGCTCGACCAGCAGCTGGGCGCGGTCGACGTCGGCGGCGATCTCGGCGGTGATCTTCTGCCGGGCCTCGGGTTTGCGGACCCGGCGGGCCCCCTCCAGCCGGCGCCCGATCCGCACCTCGTCGCGCAGGGTCAGCTCGGGCAGGCGGGCGGCCAGCTCACCGATTCCGGGACCCTCGGCGGGTACGGGGGCGGACTGGACTGCGGGAGAACTCACTGCGGGCATCCCTCTAGGTTCGCAAGGAGGCACGGCGGAGCGCACCTCGGTTTTCGAGCCCCTCCAGTGTCACAGCCGCCGGTGGCGAATCGCGAACGGCGAATCGCGGGCGCCGGGCAACGGTCGGCCTCGGTTCCGGGCTCTGGGGGTTCGAGGAGGTGCTCATGGGAGCCCAGAAGACCGCCCGGGACGACGAGTTCCGGGCGTTCGCCGGCGGCGCGTGGTCACGGCTGCTGCGGACGGCGTACCTGCTGGCGGGGGACCGCCACGGCGCCGAGGACCTGGTCCAGCAGGCTCTGGAGCGGGCCTACGTCCACTGGAACAAGGTCCGCGCCGCGGACGACCCGAACGCCTACGTGCGCCGGATCCTGGTCAACGAGCACGCCCGGCGGTTCCGGCGCAGACCGGCCGAGTACCTGGTCGAGGCCTTCCCCGACCGGCCCGCCCCGACCGCGCCCGACCCGGACGCCCGGGCCGTGCTGCTCGCCGCGCTCGCCGCCCTGCCGCCCCGCCAGCGCGAGGCCGTCGTCCTGCGGTACTGGGAGGACCTCAGCGAGTCCCAGACCGCCGCGGCCATGGGCTGCTCGGTCGGCACGGTCAAGAGCCAGGCGGCCAGGGGGCTGGCCAAGCTCCGGGAGATCTCCTCACTCAGCGAGCTGGCGACCATCGGAGGCGCAGGATGAGCAACGAGGACATGGCCGCGGCCGAGGCCGCGGCGTCGTACGGGCTGAGCGAGGTGGCCGGGAGCATCGAGATCGGTGCCGTCCCGTACGACCGGCTGCTGGCCGGGGGGCGGCGCAGGCTGCGGCGCCGGCGGCTGCTGACCGGCGGCGCGGCGGCGGTACTGGTGGCGGCGGTGGCCGGGGCGGGGACGGTGATCGGCGGCTGGGGGCGGGAGGCCGGCGGTGCCTCGGTGGCGGCCGTCTCCTCCGCGGCCGCGCTCGCTTCGGGCAGGTCGTCGGGGGCGGGCACACCGGTGGCCCCGGCGTCCGTGTCGCCGGCTGCCTCGGCGTCGGTGTCGCCGGCGGCCCCGGCGTCCCGGGTGGCCGCCCCGGCGGGAGTGGCCACCGTGACGCCCGTGCCGACGGCCTCGGCCGCCTCGTCCGGCGGTACGTCCGGGACCGCGCGGGACCCGTTCATCCCGGTGCGGGCCAAGATCGGCACGGGCACCGTCAACGGCCACGCCATGGAGGTCTGGGTCGCCCTGTGGCCGGCGGCCCCGACCATGGAGGACGGCCTCAAACAGGGCCGGCTGATCTGGACCGAGCGGCGCGCCGCCGACCCGACGCTGCCGCCCACCCCCGAGCCGGGCGACAACCCGGTCTGGGACACGCAGGCGGACCGGGCCGACGTCTACCTGATCGCGGACGGCAAGCGGCAGCCCGGGGACTTCGTGGAGGCGACCACCGCCCCGGGTGGGACGGTCACGGGTGTCCCGGGCCCCACCAGGGGCGTGATGCTCAACCGGGTGACCGGGGACGCGAGCCGCCCGGACATGGTGGCCGTCCCGGTCGGGCCGGAGGTCGCCAAGGTCGTGGTCACCTGGAAGTCCGGCGGCTCCGTGGGGGCGGTGCCGGTCACGGTCGGGGACTCCCCGGTCCACTGGTACGCCGTCGTCCGCAGGCTGGGTTCCCCCGACAACACCGTCACCTCCTTCGCCGCGGACGGGTCGGTGCTGGGCACCCAGAAGACCTGGTGGTGACCGCCGGCCGCCTCGCGGGCTCCCGACTCGCCCGTGTGGCGCCCTTTCCTGGCCGTCGCGCGCGGTTCACGGCTGGAGGGCGGCCTCGTCGGCGTCCGGGAGCCAGTCCCGGGACGGGTCGTACTCCAGCCACCGGCTGCGGGCGGCCTCGGCAGTGAACGCCCCCAGCAGACGGTCCAGTTGACCGCTGTTCTCGGCATCGCCGCCGGTTCGCCAGAGCAGTGACCAGGCGTACAGCGGGGTCGGTTCGGCCAGCGGGACGGTGCGCACGCCCGGGCGGTCCGGCAGCGGGCCGTCGGCGGGGACGAGGGAGAAGCAGCTCGGGTCGGCGGCGACCTGGTCGAGGAAGTGCTCCAGGCCCAGGTTGGTCGAGCCGACCCGGGCGGTGATGTCGAACCTCGCGGCGAAGCGGGTCAGGAAGTCCAGCCGGTCCACCGCCGCCGGATAGCGGAGCACGCTGCTGCGCAGCTCCGCCGGGCTCAGGGTGTCCCGGCCGGCCAGCGGATGGTCCGCGCTGAGCAGCGCGTCCACCGGCTCCAGCCGGACCAGCCGGTGCGTCAGCCCGGTGTCGGCGCCGTCCGGCAGCGCGTGCACCCGGCCGAAACCGGCATCCGCCTCCCCGCGCAGCAGCGCCGCCGCCACGGACGGCAGGTCCCGCCCCGGTACCGGCTCCACCTCCAGGCCGGCTGCCGCGTCCACGGCCTGTGCGAGGGTGCGCATCGGGGCGTAGAGGTGGCCCCACACGTCGATCCGCAGCGGCCGTCCGGTTTGCTGCACGGCGGCCACTGCCAGGTCTCCCTGGATGAGCACTCGCCGTGCCGGGTCCAGGAAGCGGGTGCCGGCTGCGGTCAGGCTGACGCCGCGGGCGTCGCGTTCCAGCAGGCGCAGGCCGAGGGTTGCCTCCAGGCGGGCGATGCGTTTGGAGAGGCCTTGTTGGCTGATGGCGAGGCGGGTGGCGGCTCGGCCGAAGTGGAGTTCTTCGGCGGTGGTCACGAAGGCTCGTACCTGTCCTAGATCCAGATCCACCCGGGGAACCCTAGCGGGGGGTTGGTGTTCGGGGGGTGGGCTCTCGGGAGGGTGGGTGCCGGGGCGGTTGCGGGGGGGGGCGCGCCGGGGGGGGGGTGGTTTTTGGACTGGCGACAAGGC
>NZ_JBHWDU010000062.1:0-20435 GCF_042734825.1 Kitasatospora sp. NPDC059648
GGAACGGGCGGTGGCCGACGGCGTGAGCGGGAGCGGTCAGACCAGCGCGGCCTCGACCAGGTCGGCGGCCCTGCTGACGCTGGCACCCGCCCGGACCTCCGCGCCGAGTTCCGCCAGCCGGGCCGCCACCTTCGGGTCCTCGGTCAGCTCCAGTACGGCGGAGCGCAGCGCGTCGGCGGTGGCCAGCTCGGTGTCCAGGCGCCGGGCGACGCCGAGTTCGACCAACCGGTCCGCGTTCTCGAACTGGTCGGCGGCCTGCGGCACCGCGACCATCGGCAGCCCGCAGTACAGGCCTTCGCTGCACCCGCCCATCCCGGCGTGGGTGATGAACGCGTCGGCCTGCCGGAGCACCGCGAACTGCGGCACCCACGGGTGCACTTCGACGTTGGCCGGGACCGGGCCCAGCTCGGCCGGGTCGGTCGACCTGCCGATCTGGAGCACCACGTGCCAGCCGGACAGGCCGCCGAAGGCCTCCAGACAGGCACGGTAGAAGGCGGGCTGGTGGGTGAAGGCGGAGCCGAGCGAGACCAGCAGCACCTTCTGCGCGTCCTGCGGCCTGGTCCAACTCCCCTGGTGCTCCCGGTTGCCGAGGCAGGGCCCGGCGAAGGAGAAGACCTCGGGGTCGACCTCCGCCATCCCGGTCTGGAGGGCCCGGGGGATGAGCGCGATCCCGCGGTCCGGCCGCAGCATGTACGTGAAGATGTCGCGGGGCGGCACTCCGTTGGCGGCCAGCCAGCGCGCGAACCGCTCCGGGACGTCGTCCGCCTCCAGCGCCTTCATGACCGTTCGGAACGGCTCGACCTCGGGGTCCGCGGTGGCGACCCGGGACGGCGAGATCAGCATGGACGGCACGCCCCAGCTGTCGGCCAGGACCCGCCCGGCGTACGCCATGAAGTCGTACAGGACGAGGTCGGGGCGGTCGTCCTCGAACGCCTTCCGCATCAGCGGCAGCATCACCTGCGCCTCGTCGAAGATCATGCTGTGCACATTGACCCCGGGCTGGACGGCTCCCTTGAGGACCGGCAGGCCCGTCTCGTGGGGCACGAGCCGGGCGCCGGTGGCCTCGATCTGCTCGGCGAACGACGGGTCGTTCACGTAACTGACCCGGTGGCCACGGGAGACCAGCTCCCGGACCACCTCCAGGCTGGGGTTCACGTGGCCGTGCGCCGGGATGTTCACCATGGCGATGTGTGCTGGGCCGGGCATCGTCGTTACCTCTCCTCGTACGTCGTCACGAGTGTCGTGATCCATCGGTCTGACGTTACGTCAACTGCCTCTTGCCGGGCGTTCGCAGGGTGCCGATACGGGCGAACGCGCGGCAGCCCGGCAGGTGGGAGCGTCGACTCCCCCTGTCGGGCCGCCGTTTCGTATAAGGGAAGGAGCGGTCAGGAGCGCCAGGCCGGGGCGGTCACGACCGCCTTCAGCAGGTCCACGTCGAGGGCCGGATCGCCGGGCCTGAAGGTGTACCCGTTCTCGCCGTTCCACTCCGAGAGCCGCAGCTGGCTGCCGTCCGGGTAGTGCACGGCCGCCGTCCAGTGCAGGACCGGGTTGGTCGCGGTCTTCCCGTTGCCGAAGCGGTTGGTGACGACGAGCGTCCCGTCCGGCCGCCTCTCCCGGGCCTCCAGCGGGGTCAGGGGGTCCCGGTCCATGGTCGCGAGTTCGTCCCGGCCGCGCTCGGAGGCCGGGTCCGCGCCCACCTGGAGCATGCTGGTACGGCCCTGGTAGGTGACGGTGAGCGTGGCGTGCCCGGGGTCCTGCTGCTCGACCTCGGCCCCGGCGGGCAGTAGCGGGACGAGCTTGGCGAGCAGGTCGGCGTTGGACGGGCCGCCGGCGGACGGCGCGGGTTGCGGGGCCACGTCCGGCTTCGGCGCGTCCTTGACCGGGGCGAGCGCGGCGAAGACCCGGTCCCAGGCGGGATCGGTCACCAGCTCCGTCAGTCGGGCGGTGTCGGCCAGCGGCGGGTTCGGCCGGTTCGCCGTGGCCGGCTGCCCGTTGTACTCGGTGAACGAGACCCGGCGGCCGTCCGGGGCTGCCCAGGTGACCCGCCACTCGCGGCCGCCCGGGGTGCTGTCGCTCCGCAGCTTGTCGACCACCAGCACGGAACCGTCCGGCCGGACCGTTCGGTCGCAGGAGTCCTGCGGGGTCTGGAACCCGTCCATGCAGACCGCGCCCGCGTCGGGACGCAGGTTCGTCCGCTCCGCCGAGAACCGGACGATGCTGGCCCCGGCCCCGTCGTCGAACAACAGGGTGGCACCGGTCGTGTGCCCGCCGAGCTTCGCCGGGCCGTCGGTGTTGAGCTCCTTCACCGTGCCCTTCGGCAGCAGGTCGGTGACCAGGGTGATGAACTCCCGCGTCGACATCTCGGGCCCGGTGGGGCCCGGTTGGGTGGCCGGCCCGATGAGCCCGGTCGGGCCCCCGCCGAGCGCGGTGAAGCCGCCGGCCCCGGCCAGCAGCACCGCCAGCCCGGCCGCGACGGCGGTGCGCCGACGGCGGCGACGGAGGCGGCCCCGCTGCTCGGCCTGGGCGGCGAGCGTGTGCTGCACCGGTTCGGGGGCCAGCTCGGCGGCGCCGTGCAGGGCGCGGGCGAAGCCGTCGGCGAACGCGTCGCCGAACTCGTCGTCAGTGGGCATGGCGCAGCACCGTCTTCTCGGAGGAGGGGTTGGGCCCGCTGGTGGCATCGGTTCCGTACGTTCCCGCGGAGCCGCCCAGGGCGGTCTCGATGTCGTCGCCCAGCACCGTGCGCAGCCGGGCGAGCGCCCGGCGGCAGCGGGTGCGGACGGCGGTGCCGCTCAACCGCAGGGCGGCGGCCGTCTCCTCGACGCTGCGGTCCTCCCAGAAGCGGAGCACCAGCACGGCGCGGTCCGGCGCGGGCAGTTCGGCGAGGGCGCGCAGCAGCGTCAGCCGCAGGGCCGGGTCCGGGTCGTGCACGCCGACCTCGGGGAACTCGTCGGTGACGCGCTCGGAGGCGCTGCGCTTGCGCCGGTACGACAGGAAGGTGTTGACCAGCACGGTCTGCGCGTAACCGCTGGGGTTGTCCAGCCGGGATATCTTCCGCCACTTGAGGTAGATCCGGCCGAGCGCCTCCTGCACGAGGTCCTCGGCGAGGTGGGTGTCACCTCCGGTGAGCAGGAAGGCGGTGCGCAGCAGATGCCGGGCGCGGGAGGCGACGAAGTCCGGGAACTCCGGCCACGGCGGTTCGGCCGATTCTTGATCCATGCCTTGGTAACGCGGTGGGGGCGGGGGCGTGTGACAGCCCGGTCGCCGTTCATCGTGCACGACGGCCCGCCCGGGCTCCCCGACGGACCGCCGCCGTGCCCAGGGCGAGCCAGGCGGCGGCGAGCAGCCAGCCGCCGAGGACGTCCAGCGGCCAGTGCACCCCGAGGTAGATCCGGCTCAGGCCGACCGCGGCCGCGAAGACGACGGCGATCGCGGCGGCGGCCCGCGCCGCCGTCGGGCGGGCCTTGGCCACGGCCAGGGCGAGCAGGCCGGCGCAGACCGCTGAGGTGAAGGAGTGCCCGGAGGGGAAGGAGAAGCCGGACGCGTCGGCGGCCCAGTTCGGACGCGGCGGGCGGGGGCGGGCGAAGACCTGCATCAGTCCCGTGCGCAGGAGCTGGCCCAGGACGAGCCACAGCAGCGGGGCGAGGAACAACAGCGCCGCCCGGCGCGGTGGGCGGGGTGCGGGCAGGGCCAGGAGCGCGACGGCCCCCGCGGCCAGGGCCAGCAGGTAGGGCACCGCGCCGGACCCGAGCGAGGTGATCACCACGGCCACCGTCCGGGCGGCGGACGGCCGGTGCGCGGCGGACCAGTCGTCGGCGTCCCGCTCGAAGCCGTACGGCGCCCAGCTCCGCCCGGCCAGCAGTGCGGCCAGGGCCGCGAACAGGACGAGCGCGGCGCCGGCCGTCGACTGCCACCGGTGCGGACGGCTGGGGGCGGGGGCCTTGGGCGGGTGGTTCACGGCGGGGTGCGGCCTTCCTCGGGAGATGGGTCGGGATTCCGGTCCCGTGCTGGGGCTCGCGGCCCTCGGCCCGGTGACCGGCCACACCGTACGCGACGGGGGCGGTCGGTCCCGCCCATCGGGCGGTGCCGGGCACCGACGTTCCGAACAACGGCGACAGCCCGATCGACCTCCAGCACCGCCCCGGCAGCACTCCCTCCCACCCGACGGGCTGAGCCCGCGCGGGCAGGGCCCGAGGGCCGGCTTCGAACTCCCGTTGTCCGTTCGGAGGGCGGCGGAACCGTGTGAGGAGGGGTGGAACGGGAGGCGGAGGTAGGAGCCGTGCGGGGCGCCTCCCGGCCGGAGGCTGAGGGGGCGTCGCCCCGCGGGCGGGAGCGCGAGGACGGGCCCGAGGAGTGCCGCCGTACTATTGCCGACCTGTGGGTTCGGCGAAGAGAGGGCGAGCGGGGTGGGCAGGGGCGAGTGGGCGGCCGGGCTGGGGCGGCTGGTCGGGGCGGCGGCCGAGCTGGGGGAGGCCGGGCGGCAGGCCGTGCTGCGGGGCGGGCGATCGGCGGCGGGTGGGCGCTGGGCGCTCGCTGCGCTCGGCTCCGTCGCGCCGCCGCAGGTGCCGTGCACCGAGCCGTGGAGGCTGTCGCTGGGCACGCTGATCGGCCGTCACCCCAGGACACCGGCGGTGGCGCACAAGCTGCTCGGGCTGCTCGACGGGTACGGCGCCGTGCACCTGGGGCCGTCGAAGGTCGGTTTCGACGGTGAGGAGGTGGAGTGGGACAAGGTCGTCGAGATCCGCACCCGCAACGCCTTCGAGGTGCTGACCACCACTGCCCTGGAGCAGGACGTGGACCGGATCCGCGAGTTCCTCCCGCCGGTGCCCGGCCGCAAGTGGGCCGTCACAAGGGCAGGTGAAGCGCTGGCCACGGTGGTCCTCGCGGCGCTCGAGCGCGGCTCGGTCGACCAGCGGCTGGACGAGCTGACCGTACCGGCCCGGATCGTCCACCGGGGCCTGCTCGGCCGGCCGCGCACCCTGGACGCGGGCTGCTTCGCGGCGGCCACGCTGGTCGTCGTGGGCCGGGCGGGGGAGAGCCTGATCGCGACGGCCCGGCAGCGCGGCATACCGGTCCGGCCGGCCGAGGCCGCGGCGCAGGACGACCGGGCGGAGCACGTCGCGGTGCTCCGCGAGCGTACCGACGCCGTCGCCCGGCTGCTGGACCGGATCGAGGAGAACGACCCCGAGGTTGCGACCGCGCCGCCGCAGGTCGCGCTCGACAAGGCCGCGCCCGACCGCGGACCGGTCGATCACGGACCGGTCGATCACCGGGCCTGACGGCTCGAAGGGTTTGAAGGGGCGGAAGTGGCTGCAGGGTTGGCGACGGTGTTCCGCGGCGAGGAGCTGCCCGCGAAGGAACGCTTCGACTGCTGGCGGGAGTTGCTGGAGCGGACGCGGGCGTGCGACGCGACCAGCGTCCACGCCGATGACTTCCGCGCGGAGCTGAGGCGTTCCGAACTGGGCGACGTGGTGCTCCTCGGGACGTCCTTCCCCTCGGTGCGGTTCCGGCGCACCGAGCGCATGGTGCGGCGCTCGGACGAGGGCGTCTACCACCTGTCGTTCCTTCAGGAGGGCAGCATGACGCTGACCCGCGGCGCAGGCCGGACGGAGACGCTCGTACCGGGCGACCTGCACCTGGTCGACAGCTCGACCCCGTACGACCTGCGGACCTTCGGCGGCCCCACCGCAGGCCGGGCCGAGCCCCGGGTCTCCGGGGTGGGCATCGACTTCCCCGCCGCCCTGCTGCCGCTGCCCCCGCGGCGGCTGCGCGACCTGCTCGGCCGCGGGTTCCCGGCGCGGACGGGCTCGGCGGCGCTGCTGTCGGAGTTCCTGCTCGGGCTGGACCGGCAGGCCGCCGCCCTGGGGCCGGCCGAGGCGGCCCGACTGGGGGCGGTCGTGCTGGACCTGGTCGCCGCCTGGCTGGGCCGGGAACTCGACACCGAGGCCGCGGTGCCGGACGACGCCCGCCAGCGGGCCCTGGTGGAGGGCGTACGGGCCTTCGTCCGGCGCAACCTGCACGACCCCGGGCTGTCGCCGGCCACGATCGCCGCCGCGCACCACATCTCCGTCAGCCAGCTGCACCGGGTGTTCAGCCGCCAGTCGGCGGGGGAGACGGTCGCCGCCTGGATCCGGAGCCAGCGCCTGGAGCGGGCCCGCCGCGACCTCGCCGACCCGGCGCAGCGCGCCACCCCGATCCACGCCGTCGCCGCCCGCTGGGGCATCCCGCGGGCCGACGACTTCAGCCGCTCCTTCCGGGCCGCGTACGGGCTCTCGCCCCGGGAGCACCGGCAGCGGGAGCTGGCGGGGCAGGCCGGGCAGGCCGGGCACGCGGGGAACTGACAGCAGGGGGCCCGGGTCCGGGCCCGGAACCGGCCCGGTCGTAGTCTGGGGGCCGCACGCCTGTCGGCTCAACTTCCTGGGGGGAAAGATGCGTTGGCGTTCCTCGGTGACTGCCGCCCTGCTCGCCGCGGTCACCGCGACGGGGCTGGCCGCGCCTGCCGCGAGCGCGGCAGGACCGGGGCCGGCCGAATCAGGGACGGCTCCGGTTCCCGCGGCGGACCGCGAGATCAGGTTCACCATCGACGGCACCACGGCCTACGGCACCCTGCACGTCCCGGCCCACCGGGCCGGACACCGGCTGCCCGCCGCCCTGCTGCTGCCCGGCAGCGGCCCGACCGACCGCAACGGCGACGAGCCGCCCGCGCTCACCCCGGGGACCTTGGCGGCGGTCGCCGACACCCTGGGCGACGACGGTGTGATGACGCTGCGCTTCGACAAGTACTTCACCGGCCGCACCGGTGCCGGCGCCTACCAGGGCGACCCGGGCCGGCTGGACCTGGCCGCCTTCACCCGCCAGGCCGCCGCGGCCTACACCGCCCTGCGCGACCAGCCGGAGGCCGACCGGCACGCGATGCTGGTGGTCGGCCACAGCGAGGGCGGGATGCAGGCGCTGCTCGTCGCCCGTACCGTCCGGCCCGCGCCGGCCGGCCTCGCGCTGCTCGCCCCGCAGGACGAGCGGCTGCTGGACGTCCTGGCCGCCCAGCTGAACGGTCAGCTCGACCAGGCGGTCGCGGCCGGGCAGGTCACCGAGGAGGCGGCGCGGGCGAACAAGGCGGCCCTGGCCGCGGCCGTCGCGGCTTTCCGGGCCGGCCGCCCCGCCGACACCAGCACTCTGCTGCCGCCGCTCGCCGAGCTGCTGGACGCGCTCTTCGGCTCGAACGACGCCCGCTTCGTCCGCAGCGACGACGCGGTGTACCCACCGGACGTCGCCCGGGAGGTCCGCCCCGGCACCCGGGTCACCGTCACCTGCGGTACGGCCGACGCCAAGGTGCCCTGCGCGACCGTGCCGCCGCTGCTCGATGCCCTGGCCCGGGCGCACACCGGTGGCCCGGGCCTGCGCACCCTGGACGGCGTGGACCACTTCCTGCACCCGGCCGGCGCGCCGGTCAACGAGCACGCGCTCGCCCCGGCCGCGGTGGCGGCGCTGCACGAGTTCGCCCGCCCCTGGAAGAGGTAGCCGCGAACCCCGCGCACCGGACGCTCCGGTGCGCGGGGTTCCCCGGGCCGACCGGGAGTCAGGCCGGGAGTCAGGCCGAGGGGCAGGTCGGGGGTCAGGCCGGGGGCCCGACCGGGGGCCGGGCCGGGCGGCTGGCGGCCAGCAGGTCGCGCAGCAGCGGCAGCAGTTCCTCCGGGTCGGCCGCCGAGAGTTCGCCGAACGCCCCGCTGGAGCGGGCCAGGACGATCCCGGCGAAGGCGGCTGCCGCCAGCTCGGCCCGCAGCAGGGGCCGGTCCACCTGCTCGGCGACGAAGCGGTCGTGCAGCGGTCGCACCATCCGCTCGTGGAGGTAGGTGCGGGAGGCCTGCTGCACCTCGGTGTTGTCGCCGGGCAGCACCGCGGCCTGGAAGGACGGGCCGGGCCCGCGCTGGGCGATGCGCACCAGCAGGGTGCGCAGCCGCTCCTCCTCCAGCAGGTCGGCCGGTGCCCCGTCGCCGACTTCGAGCCGGACGGTGGCCAGGTAGAGCTGGGTCTTGCCGCCGAAGTACCGGGCGATCAACGCCGGGTCCACCCCGGCCCGTTCACCGATCTCCCGGGTGGTGGTGCGGTCGAAGCCGCGCTCGGCGAAGAGTTCCAGCGCCGCCCGGACCAGCAGCTCCCGGCTGCGCGCGGCGTCCCGCCGCCGGGGCGCCGAGGGCTCCGTGCCGTCACCGGCTCCGGCGAACGGACGGTCGACGGGCCGCTCGGTGGCCCCGTCAGCCGCGGCGGTCACCGGTCCGCCCCCGCCCGCACCACGGGCACCTCGCCCTCGCCGGCCACGCCGTCGGCGATGCTCTCTTCCACCATCAGCTCCTCGTCGACCCGCGCACCCTTCCGGGCGGCGGCCGCGGCACTGAACCGCGGCAGGACGATCGTAATCAGGCCGACCGCCACCCATACCGCGCAGGAGATCAGCGCCGCGTCCCGGTAGCCGCTGTCGGCGGGCAGCAGCCGCCCCGGGGCGGTGTGGGCCTGGAGGACGGCACCGCACAGGGCGCTGCCGGTGGAGTAGCCGATGGTGCGCAGCAGTTGGTTGAAGCTGACGGCGCTGCCGACCTCGTTCGAGGGCACCGCGGCGACGATCAGTCCGGGCATCACGGCGAAGGTGCAGCCGACGCCGAGCCCGGCGATGCCCATCACCACCAAGTGCCCCCACAGGTGGTCGCGGGCGAAGAGGAAGAACAGCACCGAGCCGAGCGAGACGGCGCAGCCGATCGGCAGGGCCAGGGCGGAGGAGGCGCGCCGGGTCAGGACCGGGACGAGCTTGCTGGACAGCAGGCTGGCTCCCGAGAACGGCAGCAGGACCAGTCCGGCGACCACGACGGAGGCGCCCAGGCCGTAGCCGGTGCCGGTCGGGGTCTGGACGTAGCGGATGACCAGCGAGATCAGCAGGTACATCCCGACCCCCGCGACCAGGCCGGCCACGTCGGCGGTCAGTACGACGGGGTTCCTGAGGCTGCGCAGGTCGATCAGCGGATGGGCGGTGCGCAGTTCGTGCCGGACCCAGCCGGCGAGCAGCAGCAGCGAGACGGCCGCCACGGTCCACAGCCGACCGCCGGCCCAGCCCCAGCTCTCGCCCTCGCTGAGCACCAGCAGCAGCCCGACCAGGGCGAGGCTCAGCAGTGCGGTGCCGAGCACGTCCAGCGGCCGCCGCTCGCGCTCCTCCGGCTCGGGCAGCACGAGCGCGGCCAGCACCAGCGCCAGGCCGCTGATCACGGCGCCGAACCAGAAGCCGGCGTGGAGGCCGAAGGACTGGGAGATCAGCCCGGTGATCGGGTAGCCGAGGCCGACGCCGGCCACGGTGGTGATGGAGAGCAGCGCGACCGCCGAGCGGGACGCGGCGGCGGGCAGGGCGTCCCGCGCGGTGGCGATGGCCAGCGGGGTCAGGCCCACCCCGACGCCCTGGAGCGCCCGCCCGGCGATCAGCCACCAGAAGCCGAGCGGCAGCGCGGCCAGCACGCTGCCGAGCACCACCAGGGCGGCGGCCACCAGGGTGACCGTACGGCGGTCGGGCCCGTCGCCGAGGCGGCCCAGCACCGGGGTGGCGAGCGCCCCGACCAGCATCGTGATGGTCAGCGACCACTGGGCCTCGGCCAGCGAGACGTGGTCGACGGTGGCGATGGTCGGGATCATCGGTGCGCCGAGGCTGCTGATCACCGCCACCACGGCGCTGAGGAAGACCAGTACGGGCACCAGGGCCCGCTCGCGCCGCGACCGGCCCGGTCGGGACTCCATGGACGCGCCCCCCTTCGTCACGGTTCGAGAGTCCGCACCGGGGAGGAACACCCGGCCCCGGCGATCCCCGGGCACAGGTGGCCGAGGATGTCATCAATCGATGTCATCGAATGATGTCTTCAGATGATGACATGCTGGACCGACCCGGCAGAAGCCGGGTCGCCGTGGCGTTCTTCACGTCGGAACGCTCTTCGCGTCGGACCGTTGTCGACCTCGGAGCGTGGTGGACCTCGCAGCGCGGTGGACCTCGGGGTTCGTCGACCTCGAAGCGCTCCTCGCGCCGGAGCGTCCTCGGCCCAGCAGGGGTCGTGGGCGTCAGTGGCGCCCGAACAGCCGTCCGAGCCGGCTCCGGGGCGTCCGCTCCTTCGGCGGACAGGAGCACCGCTGGGACGCGGGGATCCCGGCCAGCACCTGTTCGACGTGCATCCCGCACCCGGCGTAGGTCGGCTTCCCGCAGGTGCGGCAGGCGACTCGACGGCACATGCCGTGTTCCCTTCTCAAGGCCCCCCGGCGATGGACTGACTCGTCAAATATACCCCCACCCGTATTCGACCGCGGTGACCGAACCCGCCCGGCACTGGCCCCGGTGCGGGTCGACCTGGTCGAATCGTCCTGTGGACACAACGCACGAAGAGGACCGGGGCACCCCGGTCGGGCGCCGGGTGGTGCTCGGACTGCTCGGACTCGGGGCGGTCGGCGTCGCCGCCGGACCGTTCCTGCAACGGGTGGAATCCGGGCTGGCGGAACGGGACCCGAGCGGTCTGACCGGGCTGCTGCCCGGCAACAACGGCTTCCGGTACTACTCGGTGGTGACCTCCGTCCCCGAGCGGGACGCGACGGACTACACCCTCACCGTGGACGGCCTGGTCGAGCGCCCCGCCACCCACCGGCTGGCCGACCTCCAGGCCATGCCGCAGCGGCGGCTGGTCAGGGACGTCCAGTGCGTCACCGGCTGGCGGGTGCCGCACACCCCCTTCGAGGGGGTGCCGCTCGCCCACCTCCTCGACGCCGCCGGGGTGCGGCCGGGTGCCAAGGCCGTGCGCTTCAGCTGCTTCGACGGCGCGTACACCGAGAGCCTCACCCTCGACCAGGCCCGGCGGGACGACGTGCTCGTCGCGCTGCGCCTGCGGGACGAGCCGATCTCCCACGAGCACGGCGGGCCGGTGCGGCTGTACGTCGCACCGATGTACTTCTACAAGTCCGCGAAGTGGCTCTCGGGCATCACCGTCACCGACGCGGTGCAGCCCGGGTACTGGGAGGGCAACGGTTATGACGTCGACGCCTGGGTCGGCCGGTCGAACGGGCGGGACGATGCACCGACGAGCTGAGCTGGTCCTGCGCTTCACCCGCGCCGAGCGCTGGGTGCACCGCGCCACGGCCGCGCTGATGGGCGTCTGCCTGGCCACGGCCGGCTGCCTCTACCTCGCGCCGCTCGCCGAACTGGTCGGCAACCGCCCGCTGGTGGTCACCCTGCACGTCTGGTGCGGCCTGGCCCTGCCCGTGCCGCTGCTGCTCGGCCTCGCCTCCCGGGCGGTGCGGGCGGACGCCGCGCGGCTCAGCCGCTTCACCCCGGCGGACTGGCAGTGGCTGCGGGCCGTCCGGACCCGGGCCGCGCACCGGCCGGCGGGCAAGTTCAACGCCGGGCAGAAGCTGTACGCGCAGTGGACGCTCGGCTCGATGCTGGTGATCCTCGGCACCGGACTGCTGATGTGGCTCACCCACCTCGCCCCGCCCTCCTGGCGCACCGGCGCGACCTTCGTGCACGACTGGCTGGCCGCCGCCATCGCCGTCGTGGTCGCCGGACACGTCCGGATGGCCTGGCGGGACCGGGAGTCACGGCTCGGGATGCGCACCGGGCTGGTCGAGCGGAGCTGGGCCGATCGGGAGCACCCCCAGTGGCAGGCGGGGCCGGAGCGGCGGGCGGAAGCGGTGCCGGCCGGGGATCCGGCCGAGTAGTGGCGCCTTGAGGCGTTCACGGACGGGGCAGCAGCGACTCCCGGACGTGAACCGCTCGCCCCCACCCCCGTGAGGGGCGAGCGGAGATCATGTGGGGCGCCGCAATCGGGCTCAGAAGCCCAGGAGTTCGGCGAAGGTGCCGCCGAGGACGCGGTCGCGCAGTTCGCCGGGCGGGGTGACGCGTTCGACCAGGGCACGGGTCAGGACCGGGTCCCCGTACGGGGCGTCCGAGCCGAAGACCGTCCGGTCGGGCACCTCCCGCAGGGCCAGGCGCAGCGCGAACACCACGTTGGTGGTGGACAGTTCCAGGTAGAGGTTGGGGGTCTCCCGGGCGAGCTCGATCGCCGTCAGCCAGTTGAGGCCGCCGAGCTGGCTGACCACGACCGGGACGCTCGGGTGGCGGCGGGCGAGGCCGGCCAGCGTCGCCAGGTCATCGGCGGTGGTCGGCGCGAACCCGTGCACCACCACCGGCAGTCCGCCGTGGTCGGCCGAGGCGCGCAGGACCGGCTCGACCAGCCCCGCGCCGTCCGGCGGCGGCGTCAGCTCGCCGATGCCCCGGAAGCCCCGGGCGGCCACGTCCCGCTCCACCTCCGCGGCGATCTGCCCGGCCGGCACGTCCAGCCGCACCTTGCCGAAGCCGATGAACCGGTCCGGGTGCGCCGCGCAGGCCGCCGCCAGCTCCCGCATCGCCGCCTCGTGCGCCCCGGCGCCCGCTGACTGTCCGCTGACCGTCGCGTGGAGAACGCTCATCTCCCGCTTGAACGAGGCGAGATCGACGGCCCGTTCGGGGTGCGGCCGGGTGCCGAAGAGCACCGCACGGTCGACCCCGGCCTCGTCGAGCAGTGCGAGGTGGCTCTCCAGCGGGTCGTGAACGTGGCTGTGGGCGTCGATGATCAACGTTTCTCCTGGTCAGTGCCGTCCTTCTGGGCGGCCTCCCGCCGCCGTGCCCTAGTCTGCAACCCTGACACCGTGACAAGGTCAAACAGGACGGGGAGCGAACGACCATGCGGATCGGACAGCTGTCCCAGCGCACCGGCACCAGCGAGCGCCTGATCCGGTACTACGAATCCGTCGGCCTGCTCGCTTCGACCCGGCTGCCCAACGGCTACCGCGACTACGAGCCCTCCGCCGAGCAGACCGTCCGCCAGATCCGCGCGCTGCTCGCGGCCGGCCTGCCCACCCGACTGATCGGCCAGGTCCTGCCCTGCGGCCGGCCGGACGGCCCGCTGCTCGCCTGCCCGGGCGTGCTCGCCAAGCTGCGCGCGCAGCTCGCCGAACTCGACCGCCGCGCCGAGGAGTTGGACCAAGCGCGGGACACCCTGCGACGGGCCGTCGCGGCCACCGAGGAAGCGGGGCCGCCCGCGCGATAGCCCGCGGGACGGTGTGCCGATCGGCCATCCTCGACCGTGAGGTAGCGTTGAGTAGAGATGGCATGTACGCTGCGTGTCGCTGGTTGAGAAATCAGCGGGCCTGGCCGCCACTCCGTGGGGGGAGTCACGCCCAGGCCCGGTTGCCGGCAGGGGCCCGATCGCACTCGTGGGGGAGTCACGGTCGGGCCCGTCGCCGGTTGCCGGTTGT
Organism: Kitasatospora sp. NPDC059648; assembly: GCF_042734825.1. NCBI lineage: Bacteria > Bacillati > Actinomycetota > Actinomycetes > Kitasatosporales > Streptomycetaceae > Kitasatospora > Kitasatospora sp. NPDC059648. Next base: position 13,303 of record NZ_JBHWDU010000062.1, read on the forward strand.
ATGCCCGTCAGGTCGTCCGTCCAGACATGACGACTGTCCAGCCGAAGGGCGATTCCAGACGCGTCCGTCCAGAAGGGCAGGCGGGAGCGGGCGGTTCGGGCCTGTGCGCGGGCCCCGGTGATCTTCTGCCTGAGCGCCCCGAGGAGGTCCTGGAGGAGCGCGATGGTGCCCTCGTCGACCTGGTTGCCCTCGTCGTCGAACCGCTCGTGCGAGAGGAGGACGATGACCTCGGGCTTGACCACGACGTCGGTGTGCGTCCAGACGAACACCTGCCGAAGCGCGAGCTGCGCCCGGACCGAGCCGAAGTTGGTCGGAGCGGCGCCGAGGATCGCCGTCGGCTTCCGCTGCAGCGGCAGCCCCTTTCTCGCTGGAGCGCGTCGCCGGCCGGTTCGCGGTGAGCCCGCGGACCCTGCAGCGCAGGCCCAGCGGCCACGGCACGACCTGGCGCGAGGAGATCGACGCGGTCCGCCGCGAACAGGCCGCCCACCTGCTCCGGGAGACGCGGCTCCCGGTCCAGTCGATCGCCCTGCGCCTCGGCTACGCCGACCCGCGGGCGCTGCGCCGGGCCCCGGTGGACCGGCCGGCCCGCGCGCCGGTGTGGCCGGGCCGGCGGGCCGCTGCCGCCGGGTGGCGAGCGGTGGGGCACTCAGAACCGCAGGTCCATCCGCTGCTCCACGGTGTCGAGCCCGAACTTGTGGGCCGGGCGGGAGACGGTGAGCTCGAAACCGGCCTTCGCGTACAGGTGGTGGGCGGCGTCGAGGCCGGTGACCGTCCACAGCAGCACGCCTTCGTACGAGCGGGCGCGGGCCTCGCCCAGCGCGATCTCCAGCAGCCGCCGGCCCAGCCCCCGGCCCCGGGCGGCCGGGTCGAGGAGCACCCAGCGCAACTGCCCCCAGCCCGGGCGCTCCTCGGCCCGGACGAGGCCCGCCGCGCCGACCACCCTGCCGTCGATCTCGGCGACCCAGAGGCGGCCGGGCGCCGCGCTGCCCTCGACGATGCGGGCCAGGACCAACTCGGCCATGCCCGCGGCGACATAGGCCTCCATGGTCGCGTCCATGCCGTACTCGCGGGTGTAGAGGATGCCGTGCAGGGCGGCGACGGCGCCGAGGTCCCCGGGCCGGTCGGCCTCGCGGACGGTCGCGATTCCGGGTGCGGTGGCCATGGCGGGCATCCCCTTCCAGTGAAACACTCGTTTCAGTGGAACGATAGACCACGTGTCCTTCCCCGCCAACGCGCCTTCCCGCCCGTCCCCGCGCCGTCCCTCGATGCGCCGCGAGGACCTCCTCGCCGCGACCGTGCGCTACGTCGCCGATCACAACGTGTCCGACCTATCGCTCCGCCCGCTGGCGGCGGAGATCGGCTCCAGCCCCCGCGTGCTGCTCTACCTGTTCGGGTCGAAGGAGGAGCTGGTCCGTGAGGTCCTGGCCGTCGGCCGGGCCGAACAGCTCGCCCTGCTGGAACGCTCGGCGGCCGAGGGCGGCAGCGCCCGCGAGACCCTCGAACTGCTCTGGGAGTGGCTGACGGACGCCGGACACCGGGGCGCGCTGCGCCTGTTCTTCGAAGGGTACGTGCGGGCCTTCGACCGCACCGAGCCCTGGCGCGACTTCGGCACCGCCTCACTGGAGGAGTGGCTGCCGCCGCTGGACCGGGCGCTGGAGGGCACCGGAGCGAACGCCACGGTGGTCCTCGCCGTCCTGCGCGGCCTGCTCCTGGACCTCCTGGCAGGCGAGGGCGGCACCCATGCCGAGCGCGTCCACTCGGCCTGGCGTGCCTTCCTCGACGCCACCCTCGGCTGAGATCGCGGGCGCCATCGTCGTCCGATGCGCGGATTCGGGCCGCAGGTGGCGGCGTCCGAACGGCCGGTCCGGTCATGGCAGGCGTCCTCTCTCACGGCGCACGGCGGTCGAGCGGCGGGCGCACCCCTGAGGATGCGCTGCCGACTACAGCTTCGCCGCGCTGCCGGGGGATGGTCGGCGGCGTCCGGGACCGCGGCCTCAGACCATCCGCGCCGTCGTGGGCGTGTCCTCACCGTTGCGGCGGGCGTCGCGGCGGGCACGGCCGGGGGTGGGGCCGGTGCCGAGGACGCGGCCGTCGGCGAGGGCGAGCCAGCTGCCCGGGGGAGCGCCGTCAGCGCCTGCTTCGCCCTCGGTGGGGGCGGCGCTGCTACCTCTGGTCGGAACTCGCTCGCGCGGAGGCCCGGTTGCCCCGCCCGGTGGTCCCGGACCGGGAAGGCGGCGGGTGGGGGGGGCACCGCCCGGTCAGGCCGCGCCCGCGGCGGGCGAGGCGAGGGTGGTGTCGAGCCAGTCGAAGGTGACCTGCTGGAAGCGGGACATGGCTCCCACGTGGCAGTGCTCGCCCGCGCCCTCGGATTCCCGGAGGGTGACCAGGGTGGTGGGGCAGCTGAGGGCGGCCTGCACCCGCTGGGGCTGGCCGCGGAAGAACTGGTCGTTCTCGGCGTCGAGGACAAGGGTGGGGCACTCGACGAGGTGGGCGACGCCGTCGAGGGTGTAGGCGGCGGTCTTCCGGATGTAGTCCGCGGCGGTGGCGGCGCCGAAGGCCCACACACCGTTGCGCAGCGCCCAGCGGAGCTGGGTGCTCGCCTGCATCAGCAGGGCCGTCACCGGGTCGGCGAGGTCGTCGCGACCGGTCTCGATCCAGTCCCGCAGGAACGGCGGCATCATGCGGGTGTGGGCGTCGTGGTAGTCGTACAGGCCGTCGTCCAGGACGAGGGCGGCGAGTCGGTGGTCGTGGGCGGCGGCCCGGGCGGCGAGGTAGCCGCCGAGGCTGTAGCCGAACAGCGCGAGCCGGTCGGGGGCGATCTCGGGGCGGCTGAGCGCGTAGTCGACCACCGGGGTGACCACAGCCTCCCAGTCGGGACGGAAGACGAGCCCCTGCTCGCGCAGCGCGGCGCCCTGGCCGGGACCGTCGTAGGCCAGCACGTTGTAGCCGCGGCGCAGCGCGGCCGCGCCGATGGCGAAGTAGGCCTCCTCCAGGGTGGAGTCGAAGCCGCTGGTGAAGACGACGGTCGGGCGGGGGAGCCCGGAGTCGTCGACGAGGAAGAGGTACCCGGGCAGGGTGGTGTCCTGGTACGGGACGCGCACCGCCTCGACGGGGGTGTCCAGGAGTCCGGCGGCGGTGGCGAAGGTCTCGCGGGAGAGCGCGGAGAGCGCCTTGACCTCGGGGTCGTGGGCGGGGTCGTCGCGGCGGTAGAACTCGGCGGTGCGGTAGTAGTTCGACGCGCGCAGCAGGGCCTCGCGGGCGCTGACCCGGTGGCCGGCGGCGAGGGCACCGGTGCCGATGGCGTGGACGCGCTGTGCGGTCCTCCTCCACTCGCGCAGCCAGGCCTCCTCGTCGCCTTCGCCGATGTTGCGCAGGGTGGTCAGGATCTCGCCCAGGTCGGCGCCGCCGTCGTTGGCGAAACCGGCCGCGCGCAGGGCCTCGAAGGAGAACGACTCGTCCTCGAAACGGAATCGCATGGTGCGCCTCCTGCCAATTGTCGAGACGGAACGGTTCCGTCTCGTCTACGCTCATGGACAGTAGACCTCGCCCAGTCGAGACGCAACCGTTCCGCCTCGGGTAGGTTCGGGGCATGCCCACCACGCCCGCGCCCCAGCCACCGACTCCCGCCCCCGGCCGCCCCCCCGGGCGCAGGCTCCCCGGCGGGCCCGTGCTCCAGGACTCGGTGACCGAGGCGATCGCCGCCGCGTTCTTCGAGGAGCTGGCCGCGACCGGCTACGCGCGGCTGTCCCTGGAGGCGGTGGCCAAGCGAGCCGGCGCGGGCAAGGCGGCCATCTACCGCCGCTGGGCGTCCAAACTGGAAATGACCGTCGACCTGGTCTCCGCCGTCGCCGTCGACGACTCCGGGCCCACCGACACCGGAACCCTGCGCGGCGACGTCCTCGCCTTCCTCGCGGAGGTCGCCCACGCGCTGAACCAGCCGCTCGCCGCGCGGATCATCCCCGACCTGATCGCCGAGAGCGGCCGCACCCCCGAACTGGCAGCCGCGCTGTTCACCGCCGTCCGCGACACCCGACGCGGCAAGGCCGCCCAGCTCCTGGAGCGGGCGGTCGGCCGTGGGGAACTCCCCGCCGACGTGGATCGCGGACTCGCGCTCGACCTGCTCGTCGGCCCGCTCTACTGGCGCCTCGCGGTCGTCCGCACCCCGACCGCCCCCGACCACCTCGACCGCCTCGCGGACAAGCTGCTCGCGGCCTTCCGCGCCTGATGCCCCGCCGTCCGCCCGGGCGGGCAAAACCCCGGCAGCCCGCCCCGGAATCGTTGTAACCTGTCATCCGTTCGATGACGGGAAGACGAGTCAGCGAAAGAGTGACGGAATGGATCCTCAGCACACCGGCACACCCGGGGCGGGGCCGGTTTCGTTCCTGGCCGCCGCCGCCGCGCTGGGCGTGATGGACGCCGCCACCCGGACGGCCCGCCACGCACCACCGGACGCGACGGGCCAGAACGACCCGCAGCAGGCCCTGTCCGCGCTCATGACGCTGCGCCGGCTCCGCGAGGAACTCGCCGGCTGGGAGACCGGCCTGATCGAGACCGCCCGCGGCGCCGGTGCCACCTGGGGTGACCTCGCCGAACCGCTGGGTGTCCAGAGCCGCCAGGCCGCCGAACGCCGCTACCTGCGGCTGCGCCCCGACCGCGACGCCGGCACCGGGGCGGGCAGCACCGGCGAGCAGCGCGTCCGGGCCGCGCGCGACCGGCGCGCCGGCGACCGGGCGGTCACCACCTGGGCCCGTGCCAACGCCGCCGACCTGCGCCGACTCGCCGGACAGATCGGCGCCCTGGAGGGCCTCGGCTCCTCGGCGGCCCCCGCCCTGGAACGCCTGCTGGAGGCACTCGGCCACAACGACCCCGCCCTGCTGCTCGGCCCCCTCGCCGAGACCCGCCCGCTCCTGGCGGCGGACCATCCGGTGATCGCCGATCGCCTCGACCAACTCGCCGTCCGGGCCGAACAGCTGCGCGCCGACAGCAGCAGCCGGCGCCGGGCGACCCGTACCGACCCGACCCCTTTCCACTGAAGGAGACACGGCCCGTGGCCAGCCCCACCGAGACGTTGGAGTTCCAGGCGGAGACCCGCCAGCTGCTGCAGCTGGTGATCCACTCGATCTACTCGAACAAGGACATCTTCCTGCGCGAGCTGATCTCCAACGCCTCCGACGCCCTCGACAAGCTCCGCCTGGAATCCCTGACCGACAGCGACCTCGCCGTCGACACCTCCGACCTGCACATCACGCTGGAGGCCGACCGGGAGGCCCGCACCCTGACGGTCCGGGACAACGGCATCGGCATGACGCGCGACGACGTGGTCGACCTGATCGGCACCATCGCCAAGTCCGGCACCGCCGGTCTGCTGGCCAAGATCAAGGAGGCCAAGGACGCGGACGCGGCGCAGAGCCTGATCGGTCAGTTCGGCGTCGGCTTCTACTCGGCGTTCATGGTCGCCGACAAGGTCACCCTGCGCACCCGCCGCGCCGGGACGGACCAGGGCACCTCGTGGGAGTCCGACGGCGAGGGCACGTACACCATCGCGCCGGCCGACGGCCTGCCGGTGGGCACCTCGGTCACGCTGCACCTCAAGCCGGCGGACGGCGAGGACGGGCTCGGCGACTACCTGGCCGCCTGGAAGATCCGCCAGATCGTCAAGCAGTACTCGGACTTCATCCGCTGGCCCATCCGCATGGCCGCCGTGCCCGTCGGCACGGAGGCCGGAACCGGTGCCGGGGACGGCGCGGAGGACGGCGCGGAGGGTGGAACCGGAAACGCGGCCGCGAGCGCCTTCGAGACGCTGAACTCGATGAAGGCCCTGTGGGCCCGCCCGCGCAGCGAGGTGACCCAGGCCGAGTACAACGAGTTCTACCAGCAGATCACCCACGACTGGCAGGACCCCGCCGAAACCATCCACATGCGCGCCGAGGGCACCTTCGAGTACGAGGCGCTGCTGTTCATCCCCTCCCACGCCCCGTTCGACCTGTTCTCCCGCGACACCAAGCGGGGCGTGCAGCTGTACGTCAAGCGCGTGTTCATCATGGACGACTGCGACGCGCTCATGCCGAACTACCTGCGCTTCGTCAAGGGCGTCGTCGACGCCCACGACCTCTCGCTCAACGTCTCCCGCGAGATCCTGCAGCACGACCGCCAGATCACCGCCGTGCGCCGACGCCTCGTCAAGAAGGTCCTCGCCGCCCTCAGGGACCTGCGGACCGCGAACGCCGACGCCTACACCAAGCTGTGGGACCAGTTCGGCCGGGTCCTCAAGGAAGGCCTGATCGAGGACCGTGACAACGCCGACACCCTGCTGGAGCTGGTCTCGGCCGCCTCCACCCACGACGCGCAGCAGCCGACCACACTGCGCGAGTACGTCGAGCGGATGAAGGACGGCCAGGACACCATCTACTACCTGACCGGTGAGAACCGCCAGATGGTGGAGAACTCCCCGCACATGGAGGCCTTCACCGCCAAGGGCTACGAGGTGCTGATCCTCACCGACCCCGTCGACGAGGTCTGGACCGACCAGATCCCCGCGTTCGACGGCCACCGCTTCCAGTCCATCGCCAAGGGCCAGGTCGACCTCGACGGCCCCGCCGACGGCGACGACAGCGACGAGGCGAAGGCGGAGAAGGCCCGGCGCGAAGAGGACTTCGCCGCCCTCCTCGGCTGGCTCCGGACCACCCTCGCCGAGCACGTCAAGGAGGTCCGCCTGTCCACCCGGCTCACCACCTCCGCCGCGTGCCTCGTCGGCGACGCCCACGACCTGACCCCGACCCTGGAGAAGATGTACCGGGCCATGGGCCAGGAGCTCCCGCCGGTCAAGCGCATCCTCGAAGTCAACCCCACCCACCCCCTCGTCACCGCCCTGCACCAGGCCCACAAGGCCGGGCCCGAGGCCCCGGCGCTCACCGACATCGCCGAACTCGTCCACGGCAGCGCACTGTTGGCCGAGGGCGGCGACCTGCCCGACCCGGCCCGCTTCACCCGCCTGCTGACCGACCGCCTCACCCACGTCCTGTAACCCCCGAAGGTGCGGGCCGGCCGCCGCGCCCCGCCGGGCGCCCCCCCGCCCCCCCGCCCCGCCCGGGGCCCCCCCCCCGGCCCCCCGCCACCGGCTGGCTCATCGCCCG
>NZ_JBHWDU010000062.1:20445-48533 GCF_042734825.1 Kitasatospora sp. NPDC059648
CCGCGCTCCCCCCGCGTGCTGCCCCCCCGCCACACCCCCCGCCTGAAACCCCCGACGGTGCGCCCCGCCGGCCGCGCCCGGGGGCCCGCACCCGCGCCACCCGGCCCGGCCGGGCTCCCCGTCACGGTCACCGAGCCGTCGAGCCAGGGGGGCGCAGGAGGCGTCCGCCGTGCCGCCGACGCCTCGACCGGTCCGGGCCACGGCCAGTCGGGTTCCGGCCGGTAGACCGTCAGCCCGGCGGGTGCCTTGGCCACGCGCAGCCGGGCGGGTGCCGGAACGGCTTCGCCGTCCACGGCGAGGTGTTCGACGCCCTCAAGGCGTCCCAGGTCGAGGGCGGTCAGCCGCGCCTCCCGGTACACGGGGGACGTGGCCAGGTTCCCGGTCAGGAACGCCAGCACGAGCCGGGTACGGGCGAACCGGCGGCCGCCGTCCACGGCGCGGACGTCCAGCAGGCCGTCGTCCAGCTGCGTCCGACGGGTCGGAGCGAAGCCGGACGGGCGGTAACGGCCGTTGCCGGCGAAGAGCAGCCAGAGGTTCCTCGGCACGCCGGAGACCTCCACCCGCACCGGTTCGGCGGTGGCCAGGACCCGGACGAGCGCGACGGCCAGGGCGGGCCACTTCCCCAGGCGCTTCTCCAGGCCCTCACGGGTCCTCACGAGCTCCGGGTAGATCCCGAGGCTGAAGGTGTTGACGAACGGCCGGCTCCCCTCGCCGACGACCAGGCCGAGGTCGACGGCGCACGCACTCCCGGTGCGCACCGCCTCGGCGGTGGAGCCGACGGTGAGGGCCCCCAGGTCCGTGGCGAAGTGGTTGAGCGTGCCGCCCGGGAACACCGCGAGGGGCAGGCCCTCCCTGGCCGCGGTCGAGGCCGCCAGGTTCACGCTTCCGTCGCCGCCGCAGATGCCGAGCGCCCCGTTCGTCCTGACCGCCAAGGCGGCGGCCCGGTCCAGCATCACCGCCAGGTCGTCGCCGTCCCTGCACACCTGGATGCCCGCGTCGGGAAGTTCCGCGCGCAGGGCCTCGAGGGTCTCCTCCGGCGCGGCGCCGAGGAACGCCCCGGAACCCGAGCCCGCGTTGAGGACGACCTGGAGGCCGGCGCCGGTGGGCAGCGCCGGGGCGTCCGTCCGTTGAGCGGAGGTGCCGGCGGGCCGGTCGTCGCGGCGGGGCCACCAGCGCAGGGTGAGCGCCGCGGTTCCCGCACCGAGTGCGGCGCCGGCCAGGACGTCACCGGGGCCGAGCCCGGGCCGCGGACGGCGGTGAGCAAGGGCTCCGGCGGCGACGGTGGCGAGCGCGGTGGCCAGCAGGACGGAGCCGGCGCCCCTCAGGGCTGCTCGTCGGGCGGTGCGGTCTTCGAGGACCGTGATCATCGTGGACAGTCCTTCTCATCCGGGCGAAGCGGGGAACGGAGCGCGTTCGCGCCGCCGGCGGGCTCGCGGAACTCGACGCTGACCTCCTCGCGGGCCGTGTAGGCGGCCGCGGTCGCGTAGGAGGTGTAGGCGCGGCGGTCCGCGGACGTCAGGTGCGGGTCGTCGACGAAGGGGGTGGCAATACCGCGGGGCCACAGCCGCAGGTGCCGTACGACCGTGCTCTCCGCGCAGGCGACGAGGGTGAGAGCGGCGAGGTAGAGCCATGCCATCAGCCCCAGCACGATGCCGAACAGGCCGTAGGTCGCGGTCGTTCCCCTCAGCACGTGGCCGACGTAGTAGGTGCCGGCCGACAGCAGGAGCTGCCAGACGGACGCGGCTCCGAGTGCCTCGGGCCACAGTCGACGCACGTGCAGGTCGCGGGCGATCAGGAGTTTGAACGCGAGCAGCAGGAGGCCGCCGTCCACCACGATCGCCAGCGGCCCGGCGCCGGCCCGCAGGACCGCGTTCAGCGATGCGGCGCCGACGTCCGCCGTGGCGCTGACGGTTGCGAGTGCACCGGAGGTGCCGACCGCGGCGGCCAGCAGTCCCAGCAGCGGCAGGCCGCGGGCCCTGGCCGCCACGGCGTTGCGGCGACGGTGCTGGGGGACGGCCCATACGGTGTCGAAGGCGTTCTGGATGGCCTGTGCCACCCCGGAAGCACCGTAGAGGCTGCCGGCGATGCCGATGCCGAGGGCGAGGCCGTTGCCCTGGAGGGAGTGGACGTTGGTCGCGATCTGATCGCCTATCACCGGGAACCGGCCCAGCGCGGAGTGCAGGATCTGCTGTTGGAGCTGGGTGTCGCCGTGGAGCGCGAAGCCGAGCGCCGTGACCAGGAGCAGCAGCAGGGGGAAGACCGAGAGGAAGCCGTAGTAGGTGATCAGCGCGGCCAGGTAGGTTCCCTGGTCGTCGATGAACTTGTAGACCACCGCGAGCACGAGACCGACCCGGTGGTGCCTGCGCTGGTAGTCGTCGAGCCTGTCGAGCAAGCCCATGAGCCGTGCCTCCTCGGGTGTACGGGGGCCGGGGCCGGTGTGAAGCGCGGCCGGTGCACCGTCCCGGAGGCGGGCACCGTTCAGGGCGGTCTCCGCCGGCCGATGACGGCACTCGTCTGCCCCGACCGGGCCGGGGCATGCCCGTCGGCCTCCCGCTCCACCTGGCATGCCCTTCGCATGGCCGACCGCAACCTGGAGCCCGGGCCGAGTGCTGACGGTGGTTCGGCGGCAGCCGGCATGACGCGGGAGTCCGTCATCCAGGGCGTTCCGGATGCCTCCCCCGGGTCGAGATCCTGCTCGAACCGGTCCTGATCAAGCGGGAGGCACCGCCTGGAACCGCTGCGGAATCTCGTCGCCGCCGACATCCAAGCCCGGATTCAGGGCACCCGAGGAGCAGACCGACCGACGGACGAGGAGAGACGGCATGGGTATCGGTGGCTGCATCATTTTGTTCGCCCTCGGCGCCATCATGGTCTTCGCGACCGACTGGCACGTGAACGGAGTCAACCTGCACACGGTGGGCTGGATCCTCATGGCCGCAGGCCTTCTGGGGCTGATCACCTACGTGAACGTGTTCCGCCGCCGACGCCTGGTCCGCCGGGTGGAAGCCGACGAACCGGTCGAAGAGCGCCGCTACTTCGAGTAGGAGTCCAGCCGTACGCCGCGACGGCGTCTCAGGCCGGGCGCGCCGAGGCCGAGGGAGGTTCCTGCACGGCGGGAACCGCGTGGTGCTGTCCGTCGCGAGGGGCCTGCAGGAGGGTGGCGAGGAGTTCGGCGACGGTGGGGCCGGCGTCGGCGGGATGGCGCAGTTGCTTGCTCGCCAGGACGCTGTAGTGGTTGGTGCGGCCACGGCGTTCGTGGCTGAGGTATCCGGCCTGTTCGAGGTCGGTGATGATGCGCTGGACGGCGCGTTCGGTGAGCAGGCAGCGGGTGGCGATGTCGCGTACCCGGATGCCGGGGTCGCGGGCGATCTGGACCAGGACCCGGGCGTGGTTGGTCAGGAAGGTCCACTGCCGCTCGGCCGCCGTCGCGTCGTTCATGGTTCCACGATAGGACTCGTGTTTCACGGCTGGCGAAACACGACAGGTGATTCGTGTATTGGTTGACATGTCCGGCGGATCGGCGAACAGTGGAGATGGCACGCGAATCGTCCCGGCGGTCCGCGCGGCAGCCCTCGTCTGGAGATGGTGCACGTGGATCCCATGAGCAGGGAAGGTCTGGAGCGGCTCAGGCTTCTGCTGGCCCAGCGGGTCGGCTCGCCCTGCGAGGACGGCGAGGACGCGGGGCGGGTGGAGCCGCTGCGCCGGCAGGTGTACCACGCGGTGACCGGCATAGACGCCTACCTCAGTGCGGTCGAGGCGGGCAGCCGCACCGTGGTGGGACTGCGCGAGCGGGCCCTGGACCTGTGGGCGGACCTTGAGCGCATCGCCACGCCGTGTCCGGCGCCGGACAGCGCGGTCGGCGACGCCGACGCGGTCCGGGTGCCCCTCCAACCGGTTCCTCCGGTGTGAGGGGCGAACCGTGCTGCCCCTCCTGAGGTCGGAGACCGTGCGGGTCGGCGACGCACTGGTGTGCGGGTTCGCCGGGGACATGACCCTCGACAGCGAACCCGTTGCCGCCCGGGCCTTGAACGCCGCTCTCGACCAGCGTCCGGACCTGTTCGCCGTCGATCTGGCAGAAGTGGAGCTTTTCACCTCCACCGGCCTCAACCTGCTCCTGACCACCAGGCGGCGTGCCATGGCGGACAACGTCCCCTTCGTCCTGGTGGCCCCCTCGGAGCGGACCCTGCGGGTCCTGGACCTGACCGGGACCACGGGCCTGTTCGCCGTCTACACCAGCGTCAAGGAGGCCCAGCGGAACCACCGGCCACGGACGCCGCCCGGGCGAGGGCGTGCTCCCGGAGGCTTCGGGTAGCCGCTCGTGTCGAAGACCGACGGCAGCCGCCGCGCGCCGGGGACGATGCCCCGCCGGGCACGGCCGGACGACTCGCCGAGCGGTGCCGACGCCCCAGCCCGTGGCCGGGGCCGGGGCACGGCCCCCGTGCTTCTGGTCAGCGTTCCCGCAGGTCGGGTGCGACCTCGCGCAGCCGCTCGATGCCGATCGCGCCGGCCCGGGCGAGGACCGGCGTCGGGCCGGTGAGGTTCACGATCGACGACGGTACGGCGGCCGGGGTGGGCCCGGCGTCGAGGTAGACGGCGGCCGCGTCGCCGAGCATGTCCCGGGCGGCCCGGCAGTCCTGCGGGGACGGCCGGCCGGTCAGGTTGGCGCTGGACACGGCCAGCGGGCCGGTCTGCCGCAGGAGTTCGAGGGCGACGGGGTGGTCGGGCATCCGCACGGCCACCGTTCCTCCGGTGTCCCCGAGGTCCCAGGTGATCGAGGGCTTGTGCCGGGCGACCAGGGTGAGGCCGCCGGGCCAGAACGCCGACATCAACTCGTGCGCGTACCGGGGCAGCCCGTCGACCAGGTCGTCGAGGTCGCCGGGGGAGCCGACCAGGACCGGCGAGGGCATGTTCCGGCCGCGTCCCTTGGCCCGCAGGAGCCGGGCGACCGCCTCGGGATCGAAGGCGTCGGCGCCGACGCCGTACACGGTGTCGGTGGGCAGGACGACGAGCTCACCGCGCCGCAGCGCGGCGCCGGCCTCGCGCAGCCCGGCGGCACGCTCCACCGGGTCGGAGCAGTCGTGAAGAGTGGACATCGTTCTCCATCCGAGCGGGTTCACCCCGCGGCCTTCGTCGATCGGGCGGGTTCGGCTGCCCGATGGTCCCGTCAGGCTATCCGGCACCGCCTGTGAACACGGAACCGAGTCCTGTGCGAGGGCGCCGGACGGCCGCCGGACTCACTCGCCCGGTCGGCGGACCGCCACGCCGACCAGGCAGGTGTCGTCGTCGGTGTCGGCGCTGCTGTACTGCAGCAGGTGGTCCAGCTGCCCTTCGAGGCCGTGGGCGCGGACGGCCGCGTCGTGGTGGGCCCGTTCGGCGAGCGCCGTCAGGTGGGTCAGGGAGGCCTGGAGGGACTCGTCGCGGCGCTCGATCAGGCCGTCGGTGTACATCACCAGCGTGTCGCCGGTCTCCAGGACGAACTCGTCCTCCTCGTAGTCCGCCTGGTCCAGCGCGCCGAGAAGGATGCCGCCCACCTGCGGAAGGGTTCTCGCCCGGCCCTCGCGCAGCAGGACCGGCGGCGGGTGGCCCGCTCGGGCCCAGCGGAGCCGGCGGGTCGCCGGTTCGTACAGTCCGCAGACCGCGGTGGCCGTGACGTTGTCGGTCAGGTGGTGGGTGACGCTGTTGAGCCAGCTGAGCAGTTGGCCCGGTCCGGCGCCGGTGGCGGCCAGGCCGCGCAGCGCGTTGCGCAGCGCGACCATGCCGGTAGCGGCCTCGATGCCGTGGCCGGCGACGTCGCCGACGCACAGCAGGACGTCGCCGGTCGGCAGCTCGAGCGCGTCGTACCAGTCGCCGCCGACCAGGTGGTCCTTCTCGGCCGGGCGGTAGCGCACGGCCACGTGCAGGTCGTGCAGGTCCAGCGGGCCCCGGGCGGGCGGCATGATGGCGTGCTGGAGCTGGAGGGCGAGGCGGCTGCGCTCGGCGGCCTGCTGCTCGCTCTGGGCCAACTGGTCGCGGGTGGCGGCCAGCGCGACCTCCGTCCAGTGCTGGGCGGAGATGTCCTGGTAGGCGCCGCGCACCAGGCGCAGCCCGCTCTGCGGATCGCGCACCGGCTCCGCCACGACGCGGATGTGCCGGGTGACGCCGTCGGGGCGCTGCAGCCGGAAGGCGGTGGAGGCCGGCCGGCGGTGGTGCAGCAGGGTGCGCAGGAACCGGCCGATGGTGTGCAGGTCGTCCGGGTGGGCGTGCTCCGCCAGCTGGTCGATGGAGATCGGCTGCGCGGTGGGCGGCAGCCCGTGCAGCTCGAACAGGCTGTCGTTCCAGACGATCTGGCGCGTGCGCAGGTTCTCCTCGAAGCCGCCGATCCGGCCGAGGCGCTGCGCGTGCTGGAGCAGCCGGGCGACCCTCGGCGTGCCGTCGTCCAGCCGCCAGACGACCACCAGGTGCGGGCCGTGCCGGCTGATGCTCACCTGCGCCCGGGTGGTCAGCGGCACCCCGTCGACCAGGGCGGCGAGCCGCATGTCCGCCGTCCGGAACGGCTCCCCGGTGGCGAAGACGTGCTCGACCTTCTCGGCGAGGCCCCCCGGCTCGGCCGCGAGCGGGTACGCCTCCAGCAGCCGGGCGCCCACGATCGCGCCCGTGGGCCGGCCGGCGAAGTCGACGAAGGACGGGTTCACGTGCCGGACCACGAACCGCGGCGGCACCTCGCCGTCCTCCGGTGCCACCCGGAGCACCAGGCAGGGGTCGAAGAGGCCGTCCGCGAGCTGCCGCAGCTCGTCGAACCGGGCGTCGGCCGGGTCGGCCGCGGGGAACTCCCGCGGCTCCCAGGACTCCAGGGTGGCGGCGGCCACCTCCGCGAGTGCCTCGAACTGCCGTTGCAGCGGCTGGGACTGCTCGGGCAGCGCCTCGCGCCAGCAGATCTCCAGCACGCCGATCAGCCGGCCGCCGACACCGGCCGGAACGGCCAACCGCCCGCCGCGGACGTCGTGCTGGCCGATGGAGGGCAGCGAGGCGTCGGCGAGCACGTGGTAGCCGACCGCCGTACGGTCGTCCAGCGCCCGGCGGGCCGGCGTCGGGACCCCGGGCGGCACGTGGCGCCAGCGGCGGGCCTCCTCCGGCTGGAAACCGGCGCTGCCCGCGAGGGACAGCGAGAGGTCGGGGTGGGCGGCCCAGATGGCCACCGCCGCCACGCCGAGCGGGCGAAGGGCGTGCTCCAGCATGGAGCGGGCCGCCGTCGCGGCGTCGCCTCCCGCTATCGTGTCCGCTTCGGTGCTGCGCAGCCGCAGGGCGACCGGATCCGCGCTCCTGGCCGCCGCACCGGGGCGCACCCGCGCCCCGCCGGGCCGGCCGGCCCCGGAGGTCCGGGCCGCCTCGTCGGAGCAGCCCGCGGCCCCGGCGACGAACTCCCGGGCGAGCGCCGAGATGTGGTCCGCCGAGGCCTGGTTGAGCAGGTCGGCGGCCAGGGCCAGCGTCGTCACCCCCGCCTGCTCGGCGAGTCCCTCCAACTGCCGGGCGGCCTCGGTGGGACCGCACCGCAGGCGCTCCACCAGCACGCCGACGGCCATCTCCAGCACGCCCCGCCCCGCCGAGTCCGCCTGCGCCTGGTCCAGCTCCCGGCGCAGGCGCTCCACCGTACTGGCGAGCCGGCCCACCGCCGTGGCCGTGCGGTCCGGTTCCGCGGCAGGCGCCTCCGGACCGGCCGCGCCGCGCTGCGCCCCGACCCTGGGGGCGCCGGCGGCCGGTCCGGCCGCGGACGGGCGGCCCTTGGCGAGTTGCTCGTCGGGGTGCTGCACGGTGCTGGCTCCTGGGGTCTGGGCTGCTGCTCCGGTCCGCGGTTACCGCGTGAGGTGGTGCGTGATCCGGCTGATCACCTCGTCGGCGTCGACCGGTTTGGTGATGTAGTCGCTCGCGCCCGCGGCCAGGCTCTTCTCCCGGTCGCCGATCATCGCCTTGGCGGTCACCGCGATGATCGGCAGGCCCGCGTGCTCGGGCATCGCGCGGATCGCCGCAGTGGCCGTGTACCCGTCCATCTCGGGCATCATCACGTCCATCAGGATGACGTCGATTCCGGGGTGGGCGGTGAGCGACTCCAGCGCGGCGCGTCCGTTCTCGGCCTGGAGGACCCGCATGCCGTGGAGCTCCAGGATGCTGGTGATCGCGTACAGGTTGCGGTCGTCGTCGTCCACCACGAGGGCCGTGCGGCCGGCGAGCGCCGGTTCGGCGTCGGGGCTCCAGGAGGGCACCCGGTCCGTGCCGCGCCCCGGTGGGAGCGCCCCGCCGGGGCGGTCGGCGCTCATGTGGAGGGCGATCCGCTCGCGCAACTCGTCGAGGCTGGCGATGAGTTCCAGCGGCCGCTCGCCCGGCCGGGAGACGGAGTCCGCGCGTTCGCCGGTGACGCCCCGGTTGTTGTGCGCCAGCACGGGGACGGTGTGCAGGGCAGGGTCGCCCTCCATGTCGGCCAGGAGCGTGCCGGCCGTGCCGTCCGGCAGGTCGAGTTCCAGGACGACGCAGTGGCACGGCGCGGTGGCGAGTGCGGTGGCGGCCTCCTGGGCGCCGACGGCGGTGACGATCTCGACCTGCCGGTGCCCCGCGGAGTAGCGGGCGAGGTCGGCGACGGCGTTCTCCGCGACGAGGGTCAGCAGACCGTTGGGCCGGCTCTCGACGACGAGGAGCCGCCGTGGCCGTTCGGCGGTGGGGTGGTCGGCGGGATCGACGGGCTGCTCCGCGGAGGAGGACCCGGCGGCGTCGCCGGCCGGCGCCCCGGCCGCGGGCGGGAGTTCGCTCCCGGCGACCTCGGAGTGCTCGACGGGGAGGTAGAGGGTGAAGACGGTGCCCCGGCCGAGGGTGCTCTCGACCGTGATGGCACCGCCGAGCAGGAAGGCGATCTCGCGGCTGATGGACAGTCCGAGGCCGGTGCCGCCGTACTTGCGGCTGGTGGTTCCGTCGGCCTGCTGGAAGGCGCCGAAGACGGTCTCCAGGTGCTGGGGCGCGATCCCGATGCCGGTGTCGGTCACCCGGAAGGCGAGCACCGGGCCGCCGCGCCTTATGCCGTCGGGCAGTTCGGCCTCGACGGCGGGCTCGATGCGCAGCTCGACCCGGCCGTGCTCGGTGAACTTGACGGCGTTGGACAGCAGGTTGCGCAGCACCTGGCGCAACCGGTAGTCGTCGGTGAGGAGTTCGCCGGGGACCCCGGGTGCCGTCCGTACGGCGAAGGCGAGGTTCTTCTGCCCGGTCATCGGGCGGAAGGTGGCCTCGACGTAGTCGAGCAGCGCGTGCAGCGGTACCGCGTCGATGCTCAGGTCCATCTTGCCGGCCTCGACCTTGGACAGGTCGAGGATGTCGTTGATGAGCTGGAGCAGGTCGGAGCCGGCGGAGTGGATGATGCCGGCGTACTCGACCTGCTTGGCGGTCAGGTTCCTGGTGGGGTTCTGGGCGAGCAGCTGGGCCAGGATGAGCAGGCTGTTGAGCGGCGTGCGCAGTTCGTGGCTCATGTTGGCCAGGAACTCCGACTTGTACTTCGAGGCGAGGGAGAGCTGGTGCGCGCGCTCCTCCAGTTCCTGGCGGGCCTGTTCGATCTCCAGGTTCTTGGTCTCGATGTCGCGGTTCTGCGTGGCGAGCAGTTCCGCCTTGTCCTCCAACTCGGCGTTGGAGAACTGGAGTTCCTCCTGCCGGGCCTGGAGCTCCTCGGAGCGGGCCTGGAGCTCGGCGGCGAGCCGCTGCGATTCGCCGAGCAGCTCGTCGGTGCGCGCGTTGGCGATGATGGTGTTGACGTTGACGCCGATGGTCTCCATCAGCTGGTCCAGGAAGTCCCGGTGGACCTGGGTGAACGGCTTGACGGAGGCCAGCTCGATGACGCCGAGGACCTGGTCCTCGACGACGATCGGCAGCACCAGCAGGGACAGCGAGTCGGTGCGGCCGAGTCCGGAGGAGGCGGAGAGGTAGCCGGGCGGCAGGGCGTCGACGGCGATGGTGCGGCGACTGCGCGCGGCCTGGCCGACGAACGACTCGCCCAGGCGGAAGCGGGTGGGGCGCTCGCCGTCGGGGAACGCGTAGGAGCCGACGAGTTGGAGCACCGTCCCGTCCGGGCTGTCCTCGGCGAGGTAGAAGGCGCCGCACTGCGCGCGGACCAGCGGGGCCAGTTCGTCCATCACCGACTCCGCGACCACCCCGAGGTCGCGCCGGCCCTGCATCAGCGCGGAGAAGCGGGCCAGGTTGGTCTTCAGCCAGTCCTGTTCCTCGTTGGCGCGGGTCGTCTCGCGCAGCGACTCCACCATGAAGTTGATGTTGTCCTTGAGGTCGGCGACCTCGCCGGAGGCGTCCACCGTGATCGAGCGGGTGAGGTCGCCGGCCGCGACGGCGCTGGTGACCTCGGCGATCGCCCGGACCTGCCGGGTCAGGTTGCCGGCCAGCTCGTTGACGTTCTCGGTCAGCCGCTTCCACGTGCCCGAGACGCCCTCGACCTTGGCCTGGCCGCCGAGGCGGCCCTCGGTGCCGACCTCGCGGGCGACCCGGGTCACCTCGTCGGCGAACGAGGAGAGCTGGTCGACCATCGTGTTGATGGTCTCCTTCAGCTCCAGGATCTCGCCCCGGGCGGTGACGGTGATCTTCTGCGACAGGTCGCCCTCGGCGACCGCGGTGGCGACCTGGGCGATCGCGCGGACCTGGCCGGTGAGGTTGCCGGCCATGGAGTTGACCGAGTCGGTGAGGTCGCGCCAGGTGCCCGAGACGCCGACGACCCGCGCCTGGCCGCCGAGGATGCCCTCGGTGCCGACCTCGCGGGCCACCCGGGTCACCTCCCCGGCGAACGAGGACAGTTGGTCGACCATCGTGTTGACGGTGTTCTTGAGCTCCAGGATCTCGCCCCGGGCGTCGACCTCGATCTTCTGGGTGAGGTCGCCGCGCGCCACCGCCGTGGTGACCTGGGCGATCCCGCGCACCTGCCAGGTCAGGTTGCCGGCCATCGCGTTGACCGAGTCGGTGAGGTCCGCCCAGGTGCCGGAAACCCCGGGGACCTGGGCCTGGCCGCCGAGCCGGCCGTCGGTGCCGACCTCCCGCGCGACGCGCGTCACCTCGGAGGTGAAGTGCGACAGCTGGTCGACCATGCCGTTGAACACCGAGGCGATCTCGCCGAGCAAGCCGTGCGCGTCGTCGGGCAGTTTGGTGCTGAAGTCGCCGTCCCGGACGGCCGTGAGACCGGCCAGCAGTTGCCGCAGTTCGGGCTCGTTGCCCAGCGCTGTGTCCGGCCCGATCGCCGGGCGGTGCTGCGAGCCGTTGGACGTGGTCGGGCCAGCCATCGAACGTCGCCTCCGTAGAACGCCGGGCCGGGGCCCGCATCCGGGTCGTGGGCATCACCGGGCCCGACCGGGTGGATCCGGTCGTGGGTCGGGTGCGGTGGGTACCGTCACGGAGGCTACCGCAGCGCCCGCACCACCGGAAACGGCTCCCGGCAGGTCGGAGGGGCCGCAGTGGCGGCGGACCCGGCGCGGGGCGGGCTTCACGAAAACTTCACGGCATGCGGCTGCATCGATCCGCCGACCCGGGGTAGCAGGGCACCCGTCGCGCCGTCACGGGAAAGGATTCGGATGCCCACGCCCACCGGTGAACTGCTCGTCCCCGCAACCGCCTCGGGCGGGAGGACACGGGAGCCGCTCCCGGCCGATCCGCGCCAGGCCGATCCGCGCCGGGCCGATCCGCCCGGGGCCGATCTGCTACCGGCCGATCTGCCCCGGGGCGCGGACCTCCGGGAGATGGCGCCCGCCGACGCTCGGGAACTCACCGCCGTCCTGCTGCGCCGCCTCGCCAGGCTGGAGGAAGGTACGAGGGAGTACTCGTACGTCCGCAACACCCTGGTGGAGATGAACCTCTCCCTCGTGAGGTTCGCGATCCGCCGCTTCACCTCGCACCGCGAACCGAAGGAGGACCTCCTCCAGGTGGGCGCGGTCGGCCTGGTCAAGGCCATCGACCGGTTCGACCCGGATCTCGGCGTGGAGTTCACCACCTTCGCCATGCCGACCGTCCTCGGCGAACTGCGGCGCCACTTCCGCGACACCACCTGGGCCGTGCACGTGCCCCGTCGGCTCCAGGAGCTGCGCATCGTCCTGGCCAGGGCGACGGAGAAGCTCGCGCAGGACCTCGACCGCGCCCCCACCCCGGCCGAACTCGCCGAGCACCTCTCGCTCTCCGTCGAGGAGGTCGTCGAGGGGCTGACCGCCGCCAACGGGCACACCGCGGGCTCGCTGGACCTCGGTGGCGCGGACGACGAGGACGGCCCCGGCCCGCTGGCCGACCGCCTCGGCGAGGAGGACCAGCGCCTGTCCCGGGTCGAGGACCTGGTGGCGCTCAAGCCGCTGGTGGCCGCGCTGCCGGAGCGGGAGCGACTCATTCTCTCCATGCGCTTCTGCGAGGACATGACGCAGTCCCAGATCGGGGCCCGCCTCGGGCTCTCCCAGATGCACGTCTCCCGGCTGCTGAGCCGCACCCTGCGGAAGCTGCGGGAAGGGCTGGACGGCGACTGAGGGCGCCGGGGCCGTGTTTGGCGCAGCGGCCCCGTCTACGTATGGTCGGAAGGCACGGACATGGAGGGACGACGATGATGCCATCCGACAACGGCCAGGGTGAAGCGACCCTGGTGACCGCCGTACCCAGGCCCGGCCTCGAAGTGCGCAGCCGTGCCACGGAAACCGGGGCGGTGGTGTGCGCGCTGGCCGGCGACCTCGACATCGAGACGCTGGCCTCGGCCGCCGAGACGCTCACCGGACTGGTCGCGCAGCGCCCGCCCGCGCTGGTCATCGACCTGCGGGAGGTCGCCTTCTGCGACTCCTCCGGGCTGAACCTGTTGCTGAGGACGCGCATCGCGGCGGAGAAGGAGGGGCTGCACCTGCGGCTGGCGGCGGTCGCCCCGACGGTGCTGCGGGTGCTGGAACTGACCGGCGCACAGACGGTGTTCACGATCCACGAGACGGTCGAGGACGCCCTGGGCGCCTGACCGCCCGACCCCCGGCCGCCCGAGGGGCGGCGCGACGGGGGCGGGCGGCGGCCCGCCCCGCTACCGGGCGGCGTCGGGGGAGAGGCATAATCCCGGAGCTGCCGGGAAACCGAGCTGCGAGAGTCGTCGATGCGGAAGGGTGCCCTTAGATGTCGATGAGCCGGGGAACCCTGGACGGCGACCCGTACCCGGGTGGGCTCGTCCTGCCCGCCGGCGGCCAGCGCAGACGGCTGCCCCTCGCCGGGCTGACCAAGCCGGTCGCCCGTGCCAGGGCCCACACCGTCCGTGCGCTCGGCGACTGGTGCGCCTCGTTCCGGGCTGCCGATGCGGGCGAGGGGATCACCGAGGACGTCGTCCTGGTGGTGGCCGAACTCGTCGGCAACGCCATGCTGCACGGCGACGGCCCGCTGGAACTGGTCCTCGACCTCTCACCGGCCCGGCTGCGGATCGAGGTCAGCGACCGCAGCACGGCGCTGCCCTCCCCGCGGCAACCGCACCACCCCGGCCTGCCCGGCGGCCACGGACTGTTCATCGTTCAGCGGATCGCCGACCGCTGGGGCGCCGAGCCGCACGCCCAGGGCAAGACCATCTGGGCCGAGTTCGACGCCCTGCAGCTCCAGGGCGACTGACCGGCAGGACTGCCGACCCGGTCCGCGACCGGGGTCAGGACGTCAGCGGCCGGAGGTCTTCCCCGCGGCGGTCAGCGCGCGGCGGACTTCCAGGCCTGGGCAGAATCCGCCCGGGTGCCGTGGGCGCGGCGGGGTGTCAGCGGGCGCTGCCGATGTTCCGGTCGTGTTCGGCGCCTTCGAGTATGAGTGTGGTCTCCTCGATCCGGCGGAAGCGGCCGTCGGGGGCGAACTCGCCGAAGAGGTAGACCTCCACGCGGACGGTGGAGCCGTCGGTCTTGGTGAGGGTCATGGTGTGGCGGTCGGCGTAGCGGTCGCCGACGGCGAGTTCGTCGTGGACCTCGACCGTGCCACCGGCCACGACCGTGCGCAGGTGGGTGATGTGGGCGAGGAACTCCTCGCGGTCGGCCCAGTGGCCGTCGGTGCGCTGGCGGTAGTCGGGGGCGAAGTGGCGGTCGGCGGCCTCGTCCAGGGTGAGTCCGGGGGTGAGGAGCAGGTCGGTGAGGGCGGCGTTGACATTGGTGCGGCGCACGGGGTCCTCCGGTGGGTCGAGGTTCGGATCCGTCAGCATGCGTGCTTGAAACACGCAATGAACGGTGCCGAAAAAGCGTGCTCGACGCACGCTAAGGTGGTGGGATGACGAATCCGACGGGACATGAGATCGCCGAGGCCCTGGGGCTGCTGCTGCGGCGCAGCACCCGCGCCGGCCTCCACGCCCACCTGACCGAGGGACTGGGCGAGGCGGTCGACGAACTCACCTATCCGGTGCTCAGCGGCCTCGCGCGGACCGGTCCGTGCAGTGCCGCCGACCTCGGGCGCGAGGTCGGACTCGACCGCACCACCGTGACCCGCCGCGCGGACCGGCTGGAGGGGGCCGGACTGCTGCGGCGCGAGGCCGACCCCGCCGATCGGCGCGCGACGCTGCTCGTCCTGACCGATGCCGGGCAGCGCGTGGTGCGGGCCACCCGGGAGCGGCTGGCGGCCCGCATCGAGGACTCGCTCGCCTCCTGGCCCGCGGCGGACGCGCGGGCCTTCGCCCGGCTGCTGCGGGCGTTCGTCGACGAGGGGCCCTTCCAGGCCTGACCGCGGCGGGGTCTCCCTCGCCGGAGCGACGTCGGCCGAGTCCGGGCAGGCGCGAACGAGGCGCAGTCCTCGGCCCCTTCCTCGGGGGCCGTTCAGGCGACGCTCGGTCAGGCGGAAGCTGCCACGGCCGACACGTGAGGGAACCCGGATCGCACGCATCGGCGAGTTGCCCACTTCGTCGAACGTGACCGGCGCGCCGGCCCCCTGGGAGGCACGCCCGGCACGGACCCGCCGCTCCGGCGGCGTGCGCGGCCGGGAGAACGCGTGGGGGCCGCCCGGTCCGGGCGGCCCCACGCTTGTCGCGTGCCGACCGAGGGGCCGGCGCGTCGTCCGAGTGGTTACCAGCGGTACCAGCGGCTGCGTCCGCCTGCCGACGTCGTGCCGCGAGCGATGAAGCCGAGCAGCCACACGACGAGCACGATGACGGCCGCCCACCACAGGACCTTCAGCGCGAACCCGGCGCCGAACAGGATCAGGGCGAGCAGAAGGACCAGCAGGAGCGGGACCATGGATCGACCTCCTCGACTTGGTGATGTGCCCGTCCTTGTGCCCCGGGATCGCGAAGGTATGTACCGTTCTGCGGGTTTGTGCCCGGTTGGGCGGCCGCTCCGTCAGAGCGCCTCGCGCAGCGCCGGCAGCAGGGTCTCCTCGGCCCAGTCCAGGAAGGCCGGCTGGCTGTCCCCGCCGACCTGCACGAGGGCGACCTCGTCGAACCCGGCGTCCACGAAGGGCCGTACGGCCTTGACGAAGTCCTCGACCCGGTCCCCGCAGGGGATCGCCTCGGCGACGTCCTCGGGGCGCACGAACTGGCCGGCCGCCGCGAACCCGGCGGTGCCCGGCAGTTCCGCGTTGACCTTCCAGCCGCCGCCGAACCAGCGGAACTGCTCGTGGGCGCGGCGCACGGCCGCGTTCCGGTCGCGGTCCCAGCACACCGGCAGCTGGCCCACCGCGGGCTTGCCGGCGCCGCCGTGCTCCGCGAAGCCCGAGACCAGTCCCGCGTCGGGCTCGACGGCGATCGCGAGGTCGGCGAGCCGCCCGGCCAGGGCGCACGAGGCCGGGCCCGACACCGCCATCCCGATCGGCGGCGGCTGGTCCGGGAGGTCCCACAGTCGGGCGCCGACCACGTCGAAGTGCTTCCCGTGCCGGGTCACGTAGCCGCCCTCGAACAGCGCGCGGATGATCTCCACGGCCTCGGCGAACATCTCCAGCCGCACCGACACCGCCGGCCAGCCCCGCCCCACCACGTGCTCGTTGAGGTTCTCCCCGCTGCCGAGCCCCAGCCGGAAGCGCCCCTCGGACAGCAGCTGGAGCGTCGCCGCCTTCTGCGCCACCACCGCGGGGTGGTAGCGGAAGGTCGGGCACGTCACGTACGTCATCAGCGGGATGCGGGAGGTGGCCTGCGCGGCCGCTCCCAGCACCGCCCACGCGTACGGGGCGTGGCCCTGCTCGTCCAGCCAGGGAAAGTAGTGGTCGGAGACCACCGAGAAGTCGAAGCCCGCCCGTTCGGCGCGCACCACGTCGCAGACCAGGCCTCGCGGGGCCCGCTGCTCCGTCATCATCGTGTATCCGATCTTCACCATGACCGGCGTCTGCCCCGTGGAGCGCGGTGTCCACTCCCCGAGCCGGTCTTCGTCGGATCACACGAACGCCCGACGGGGGGTGGACCGGACACCACTTCGTCTCAGTGGCCGGGGCCGGTGGGCGGTTCCTCGTTCGACCGGGGGCCCTCGCCGTCGGGCGTGCGCCAGGAGCCGGCGCGCTCGGCGGCGGCGCCCTCGGCGGGCTTGGGCGGCCGGCGGCGGAGCAGGCGGTGGCTGCCCCAGGCGAAGGCGCCGATGAGCAGCGCGGCGACGACCAGCGCGGGCACCAGGACGCCCGCCGCCGAGAGGCCGGCGGCCGCCGTGGTGGGGAGCGATTGCGTGATCAAGGTTCGCATTCCTTTCCTGGGTTCGTCCGGTTGCCGTCCCACGGCGCGGCGGTCCCGGAGGGGGACGAGCCGGGCCGGGACCGCCGCGTGCCGTCCGTCTACCCCGCGGGGTAGGGCGCACTCCCCGCCGTGGGTGCCGCGAGGGCCGGCGGCGGCGCGGGTGGTTTCCGCGACGGCAGCGGGGGAAACCGCCGAACCACACGCTGCCCGGCCGGTCGTCCGTGTCCGTCCCGGACGTCTCGGGGGCCGTCCGCCTGCGTGCGGGCACGGCTTCCCGGCGCGACCGAAGCGCCGGGCGGCGGGCCGCCGTCACCCCACGGATGCCGGAGGACGGCTCCTCGACCCGGAAGGAACTCAGCGATGGGCATCGTCATCAGCAGCCCTCTGCCGGACAACGACCGTGAGACGGCCGGGGAAGCGCTCCAGGGCGCCCTGGTCGACCTGCTGGACCTCTCCCTGGTGGCCAAGCAGGCGCACTGGAACCTCTACGGGCCCCGGTTCCGCTCCGTCCACCTGCAACTCGACGAAGTGGTCGCCACCGCGCGCAACTTCGCGGACGAGGTGGCCGAGCGCGCCGCCGCGATCGGGGTCAGCCCGGACGGCCGGGCCGCCACGGTGGCGGCCTCCAGCGGCCTGCCCGAGTTCCCCGAGGGCTGGACGGCCGACGCGGCGGTGGTCGACCACCTGGTGAAGGCGTTCGGGGCCGTGATCGAGCGGATGCGGGCCCGGATCGACGAGACCGAATCGGCGGACCCGGTCACCCAGGACCTCCTGATCGGACTCACGGCCGCGCTGGAGAAGCACAGTTGGATGTTCCAGGCGGAGAGCCGGGGCTGACGCCGGCGGGCCGTTTCTCGCTTCGGGTGGTTCTCCTCGCGGGCCGTGCGCGGGAACCGGCAGCCGGATCAGGCCGGATGGCCGGGCTCGATGTCCCTCACGTCACGGAACGACAGCACGGGCGTCGCCGACCCCGGAGCGTGGACGTGGAGCGGCTCCAGCAGGAAGCCGGTGTGGTCGCCCCAGTCGACCCGGTCCAGCACCCCGCCGACGAACCAGGCCGGTGCCGCGTCGAGGACCGGGACGCCCTCCGGCCCCCGGTGCCAGGCCGTCGCGGCGAACTTGTCGCAGTCGTCGCCGGTCCGCCCGCCGAACGACTCGGCCAGCCCGTGGTCGGGCGGCAGCAGGTGGACCCCGAGCGCACGCGCGCCGAGCGCGACGGCGTGGGTGTGGTTCGCCTTCGACAGCCACACCGTGAACCGTGCCGGATCGATCGAGCACTGCCCGGCGAACCCCACCAGGCAGCCGGCCGGCTCCGGCGCGGCCGCGGTCACCACGTACACCGGATAGTCCAGCAGGTCCGTGAACGCGTCGAAACCGGTCATCGCTCAGGCCTCCGTCCGGACGGCGCTCAGCGGAGCGGCCAGCGACTCCAGGCTGCGCCGCTCGGCCTTGACGCCGATGGCGGCCTCGACCAGGCCGGCGGCGGTCATGAGGGCGGCGCCGATGCAGAAGGCGAGGGTGGTGTCGGAGACCTCGCCGCTGCTGACGAGCCCGTTGAAGAGCAGCGGGCCGCTGATGCCGCCGACCGCCGTGCCGACGGCGTAGAAGAAGGCGATACACAGGGCGCGGGTCTCCAGCGGGAAGATCTCGCTGACCGTCAGGTAGGCCGAACTAGCGCCCGCCGAGGCGAGGAAGAGGACGACCGTCCAGCAGCCGGTCAGGGTGGTGGCGGAGAGCGACCCGCGCTGGAAGAGGGCGGCGGTGGCGAAGAGCAGGACGCCGGAGCCGATGTAGGTGCCGGCGATCATCGGCTTGCGGCCGAGCGAGTCGAAGAGGTGGCCGAGCAGCAGCGGGCCGAGGAAGTTGCCGACCGCGATCACCGCGAAGTAGTAGCCGGTGTCGCCCTCGGGGACGGCGAAGTAGGTGGTCAGGATGGTGGCGTAGCCGAAGGTCACCGCGTTGTAGAGGAAGGCCTGGCCGATGAACAGCGCGAAGCCCAGCGCGGTGCGGCGCGGATAGCGGGAGACGACGGTACGGGCGATGGTGACGAACCCCAGCGGTCGGCGCTCGCGGATCCGGATGGGCTTCTCCTCGACGGGTGGCAGCGGTTCGCCGGTCTGCCGCTCCACCGTCCGCTCCGCCTCCGCCACGATCTGCTCGGCCTCCTCGGCCCGCCCGTGGGTGAACAGCCAGCGCGGGCTCTCCGGAACGTGCCGGCGCACCAGCAGGATCACCAGGCCCAGCACCACGCCGATCCCGAAGGCGAGGCGCCAGCCCACGGCGGTGGCGAAGAGCGAGGTGTCGAGCAGCGCGATCGAGGCGAAGGCACCGATCGCGGCGCCGACCCAGAAGCTGCCGTTGATGACCAGGTCGACCCGGCCGCGTACCCGGGCCGGGATCAGCTCGTCGATGGCGGAGTTGATGGCCGCGTACTCGCCGCCGATGCCGAAGCCGGTGAAGAAGCGGCAGAGGAAGAAGAACCAGGCCGTCCAGGAGAGGGCGGTGACGGCGGTGGCGGCGAGGTAGACGGCGAGGGTGAGCATGAAGAGCCTCTTGCGGCCGAGCCGGTCGGTCAGCCAGCCGAAGAACAGCGCACCGCTGCAGGCGCCGGCCACGTAGACGGCGGCCGCGATGGTGGTCACCTGGGCGGTGGTGATGCTGATGCCGCTGCCGTCCTGGGCGAGCCGGCCCGCCATGTTGCCGACGATCGTCACCTCCAGGCCGTCCAGGATCCAGACCGTGCCCAGTCCGATGACGATCCGCCAGTGCCAGCGTGACCAGGGCAGCCGGTCGAGGCGGGCGGGGACGTCGGTGGTGATCACGTCGCGTTCCGGTTCCCGTGTCTGTCCGGACGGCTTCGCCGGGTCGGCCATGGTGGTCCTCCTCGTCCTCGGGGCGGTGATCGTTCCGCGTCTGCCCGGTTCTGCGGAGCCCAAGCCGGTCGACGCGGCGGGTCGCGTCCGGGCGCCGGGGAACGGGGCAGCGGGTGGCGCCGGGGCCGTCCGGCACGCCGTTGGAGCGGGCCGGGGGCGGGTAGGCGCGGACGTCGAGACGTGGGTGCCGTGGACCACCGTCCGTGACCCGGTGGAGGAGGACGAGAACGAACGCGACGACGCACGGTGACGCGGAGCAGGGTGTGGGCGACGCTGCCCGCCGCCTCGCCGAGTCCACCGCGAACCTGGTCCGCCGGGAGGTCGCCCGCGTCCGGGACGAGCTGACCGCGCCGGACGGTGCCGTGCGGCCCGCCGGCGAGCAGGGCGGCTGAAGGGCTCCTGAACGGGCCCTGGAGCGCGTCCGTTCAGGCCAGGGCGCCCGTTTCCGGACCGGTCGGCGCCGGGCCCGGGTGCGGGCCCGGCACCCGGCGGGGCCCGCCCGCCGGTGGCACGACGGCGACCGCCCCGAGGTGGACGAGGAGGGTGCGCAGCAGACGCGAGGCCTCCTCGGCGTCGGCCAGTTCGCCGGGGGTCGGCACGGTCGTGCAGAAGGACCGCCGGGGGTTCGCGGGCAGGGACCGCCAGTGCAGGACGGGCGCGAGGACGGTGCTCGCGCGCGTGAGGAACCACGCCAACTGCCCGTGGGTGCGGGCGATGCCGATGGCGAGGACGGCCAGGACCTCGCGCAGGTGCTCCAGGCGGTCGAGGACCGGCAGCCGCTCCTGCTCGGTCGCGGCGCCGACCGCGTCCGCGACGCCCTCGGCGGCGCATCCGGCGAGCACTGCGTCCTGCGGGGTGAACTCCCAGATTCCGTCGAGGAGCTGAGGCTCCACCTCGGCGGCGAGCCGCTCAACTCGCGCGCACATGACGGAACGTGGGCCGGGTGCCCGGGCGGGTGGGTTCGGGTGCGGAGTCATGCGGTCCCTTCCGGTGGAGAACGGCGAGCGCGGGACACGGCAATGGGCACAGTGTGGCTCCAGCGTGGTGGGCCGCGGTGCCCGCCCGCAGCGACCGGGACGAAGAAGCGGACCCCGGCCAGTCAGCGGAGCGAAACCCGCCGCCCCTGCGGGGTGCGGAGCCTCCCGCCCCCTGAGCAGCCACTCGTACGGGAACCGGCGCATGGACGCCCCGGAGCCGGTAAGACGCGCGGGGCGGCGGCCGGCCGACCGCCGCCCCGCCGGGACGGGAGGAGTCGAGCCGTGGACGTTCGGACGGTGACCGCCGCGCAGGAGCAGCCCGCGCCAGGTCGGCCGGGCGGGCAGGAGGTGCGGTGACGCCGACGAGAGGAACGCTGCGAAAACGGTGCGACTCGCGCCACCGCCCGCCGCTGCAGGAGAGTCGGACCGTGCAGGCAACCACCGAACGGTCGTCCGTCCACGGGCCGCCCGCCGGGCCCGTAGGCCCCGGCGGACCGCTTCCCGCCGCGCGCGCGTCGGTCGGCCCGGCCCCGGCGCCCCGTCGTAGGCTCACCGGCGTGACCGCCCCGACCGCCCCCGCCCCGGCCGGACTGACCACCGGGGCCGTCGGGCGCCGGCTCGGCGTCTCGCCCACCACCATCCGGTCCTGGGAGCGCCGCTACGGCATCGGCCCCGCCCACCGCGCCCCCGGGCGGCACCGACGGTGGGAACCGGCCGACGTGGCCGTCCTGGAGGAGATGTGCCGGCTCACCGCCCGGGGTGTCACCCCCGCCGAAGCCGCGCGCGTCGCCCTGGCCGGCGCCGGACCCACCCCCTCGAAGGCGCGGACCGGAACGGCCTCCGGCGGCAACACCCTGCCCGTGGGCACCGTACGGCCCGAGTGCCGGGGCCTGGCCCGCGCCGCCGTACGGCTCGACGCCCCCGAGATGGCGCTCATCCTGCGCCGCAACGTCGACGAGCTCGGCCCGGTCACCGCCTGGACGGAGGTGATGACCCCGGCGCTGCGGGCGGTCGGGCGCAAATGGGCCACCGAGGGCGAGCGTTACGTCGAGGTGGAGCACTTGCTGTCCTGGCACGTCTCCACCGCCCTGCGCCGGGCCGCCGACCGGGTGCGGCCGCACGCCGGCCCGGCCGTGTTGCTGGCCGGCATGCCGACGGAACTGCACACCCTGGCGCTGGAAGCGCTCGCCGCCGCCCTGGCCGAGCGCGGTCTGCCGTTCCGGATGTTCGGCGCGGCCCTGCCGCCCGACGCCCTGCTCGAAGCCGTCCGCCGGACGGGCCCGCCCGCGGTGCTGCTCTGGTCGCAGGTCACCGGGACCGCCGACCGGGCGCTGGTCGAGCGGGTCGTCCGCACCGCCTGGGGCCCCCAGGGCGCGCGCACCCGACCCGTGGTGCTGGTCGCCGGCCCCGGCTGGGCCGGCCCCCGCCGCCCTCCCGGCACCCTGCGCCCCCGCGACCTCACCACCGCGCTCCACCTGCTGGAGGGGCTGCTGCGCTGATCCGCCGCAGGGCAGGCCCTCGGCACCCGACCCCCGGAAGGAGCGGAACACCGTGGACGAGCGAACCCCGGACGGAAAACTCTGCCTGGTCACCGGCGCCACCGGCTACATCGGCGGACGGCTGGTCCCCGAACTGCTCTCCGCCGGGCACCGGGTGCGCTGCCTGGTCCGGGACCAGCGCCGGCTGCGCGACCAGCCGTGGCGCGGCCGGGTGACGGCCGCCACCGGCGACGTCACCCGGCCCGCGACCCTGGACGGCGCCTTCGACGGCGTCGACGTCGCCTACTACCTGGTGCACTCCCTCGGTACCGGGCCGGGCTTCGAGGACACCGACCGGCGCGCCGCCGGGGCCTTCGCCCGCGCGGCAGCCCGGGCCGGGGTCGGCCGGATCGTCTACCTCAGCGGGCTGCTGCCCACCGGGGTGCCCGAGGCGGAGCTCTCGCCGCACCTGCGCTCGCGCGCCGAGGTCGGCCGGGTCCTGCGCGCCGCCGGCGTGCCGACCGTCGAACTGCGGGCCGCCGTCATCATCGGCTCCGGCTCCGCCTCCTTCGAGATGCTCCGCTACCTGACCGAACGCCTGCCCGCCATGGTCACCCCGCGCTGGGTCAACACCCGGATCCAGCCGATCGCCGTCCGCGACGTGCTCCGCTACCTGGTCGCCGCCGCCTCGCTGCCGCCCGAGGTCGACCGGGCCTTCGACATCGGCGGACCGGACGTGCTGACCTACCGGCTGATGATGCAGCGCTACGCCGAGGTGGCCGACCTGCCCCGGCGGCTGATCGTGCCGGTGCCCGTCCTGACCCCGGCGCTGTCCAGCTACTGGGTCGCCCTGGTCACCCCGGTGCCCGGTCCGCTCGCCCGCCCGCTGGTGGAGTCGCTGCGGCACGAGGTGGTCTGCGGCGAGCACGACATCGCCCACTGGATCCCGGACCCGCCGCAGGGACTGACCGGTTTCGACCGCGCCGTCGAACTCGCCCTGCGCCGCATCCGGGAAGCCCGGGTGACCACCCGCTGGTCCTCCGCCTCGCTGCCCGGCGCCCCCAGCGACCCGCTGCCCACCGACCCGGACTGGGCGGGCGGGAGCCTCTACCAGGACCTGCGGGAACGGCGGGTGGCGGCCGACCCGGCCGCCGTGTGGCGGGTCGTCGAAGGCGTCGGCGGCGAGAACGGCTGGTACTCCCTGCCGTTCGCCTGGGCGCTGCGCGGCATCCTCGACCGGCTGGCGGGCGGCGTCGGGCTGCGCCGCGGCCGGCGCGACCGGGACCACCTACGGGTCGGCGACGCCCTCGACTTCTGGCGGGTGGAGGAGATCGAGCCCGGGCGACTGCTGCGGCTGCGGGCCGAGATGCGCCTGCCTGGCCTGGCCTGGCTGGAACTGCGGGTCGCCCCCGACGGGGCCGGCGGGACGTGCTACCGCCAGCGCGCGCTGTTCCACCCGCACGGACTGGCCGGCCACGCCTACTGGTGGTCGGTGGCGCCGTTCCACTCCCTGGTGTTCGGCGCGATGGCGCGCAACATCACGGAACGCGCCCGGGCCGCCGCCGTGCCCGGCAGCACCCCGACCACCCCGACCGCATCCGCTCCGAGGGCCCACCCATGACCGTCTCGATCGCCCTGTTCACCCAGGACCTGCGCCTGCACGACAACCCCGTGCTGAACGCCGCCCGCGCCGCCGCCGACGAGCTGGTGCCGCTGTTCGTCCTCGACCCCGCCGTCGAGGCGGCGGGGTTCGCGGCCCCCAACCGGATGGCCTTCCTGGCCGACTGCCTCGTCGACCTGGACGCCTCGCTGCGCCGCACCGGCTCGCGCCTGATCGTGCGCCGCGGCGCGACCGCCGAGCAGACGGCCCGGGTGGCCGCCGAGACCGACGCCGCCACCGTGCACCTGGCCGCCGGGGTCAGCGCCTTCGCCCGCCGGCGCGAGGCGGAGCTGCTCGCCCTGTTCGGCGAGCGCCTGCACGTCCACGACGCCTCCGTGACGGTGGTCCCGGCCGGCCGGATCGCCCCGGCGGGCCGCGACCACTACGCGGTCTTCACCCCGTACCACCGGGCCTGGCAGCAGGCGCCCCACCGTACGGTGCTGGGCCCGCCGAGGGTGATCCGCACGCCGGACGGCATCGGCAGCGAGAGCCTCGTGGTCACGGGCCCGCTCTCACCTGGGCTGCCCCGCGGCGGCGAGAGCGCGGCCAGGGAGCGCTGGCGGCGCTGGGACGTCGACGGCTACGCCGAGGGGCACGACGACCTCGCCGGCGACTCCACCTCCCGGCTCTCCCCGTACCTGCACTTCGGCTGCCTGTCACCCACCGAACTGGTGGCCCGCGCCCTGCGGCACGGCGGGGAGGGCGCGGAGGCGTTCGTCCGGCAGCTCGCCTGGCGCGACTTCCACCACCAGGTCCTCGCCGCCCGCCCCGACGCCGCCCACCGCGACTACCGCTCCAAGCACGACCGCTGGCACCACGACGAGGGCGAGGTCGAGGCCTGGCGCCAGGGCCGCACCGGCTACCCGATCGTGGACGCCGGGATGCGCCAACTCGCCCACGAGGGCTGGATGCACAACCGTGCCCGCCTGCTGACGGCGAGCTTCCTCGCCAAGTCCCTCTACCTGGACTGGCGGATCGGCGCCGCCCACTTCCTCGCCCTGCTGGTCGACGGAGACGTGGCGAACAACCAGCTCAACTGGCAGTGGGTGGCCGGCACCGGGACCGACACCCGCCCCAACCGGGTCCTCAACCCGCTGCGCCAGGCCGACCGCTACGACCCCGACGGCGACTACGTGCGCCGCTGGGTGCCGGAGCTGGCCCACCTGCCCGGGCCCGCCGTCCTCCGCCCCTGGCTGCTCGCCCCCCACTACCCGGCCCCGGTCATCGACCCCGACACCCTCTCGGCCCGCCTGCGCCGGGCCCGCGGCCTGGCCTGAGGGCGTCCCGGCGTTCGGCGTCCGGTGCCTCCCCGGACAGCGGCACGGGCGTCTCCGGCGGCCCGGCGG
This sequence comes from Kitasatospora sp. NPDC059648, assembly GCF_042734825.1. NCBI lineage: Bacteria > Bacillati > Actinomycetota > Actinomycetes > Kitasatosporales > Streptomycetaceae > Kitasatospora > Kitasatospora sp. NPDC059648. The sequence continues at coordinate 45,395 of NZ_JBHWDU010000062.1, forward strand.
GCGGGATCAACCGGCACCCGGGAGACCTTCCGACGCCGTTCAGGACGGCCCCCGGCCGGTGGTGAGGAGGGCGGTGATCTCCTTGGCGAGCTGGGGGCCGAGTTCGCCCCAGCCCTCCTTGTAGCCGTAGACGCCGGCGAGGGTGCGGGCCTCGTAGTCGCCGTTCATGATCTCGATGTCGTCGGCGGTGACGAGGCCCGGGTGGGCGACGCCGACGGCGGAGGAGATCTTGATCAGTTCCCTGCGGAGGGTGCGCAGGTAGACGGCGGCGCGGGTGGACTTGGAGGCCGGGTCGAGGCCGCGGGCCAGCCAGGGGTTCTGGGTGGCGATGCCGGTGGGGCACTTGTCGGTGTGGCACTTCTGGGCCTGGATGCAGCCGATCGACAGCATGGCCTCGCGGGCCACGTTGACCATGTCGACGCCCAGGGCGAAGGCGACCGCGGCGTTCTCGGGCAGGCCGAGCTTGCCGGAGCCGATGAAGGTCAGGTCGTCGGTCAGCCCGAGCTCGGCGAAGGTGCCGTAGACCCGGGAGAAGCCCATCCGGAAGGGCAGTGACACCGAGTCGGCGAACATCCGCGGCGCCGCGCCGGTGCCGCCCTCGCCGCCGTCGATCGTCACGAAGTCGACGCCGCGGTCGCCGCGCGCCATGAGCGCGGCCAGCTCCCGCCAGAAGCCCGTCTCACCGACCGCGCTCTTGATGCCGACCGGCAGACCGGTCTCGGTGGCGAGCAGTTCGACGAAGTCGAGCATCGAGTCGACGTCGCCGAAGGCGGTGTGCCGCGACGGGGAGGCGCAGTCCTGGCCGACCGGGATGCCGCGGATGGCGGCGATCTCCGGGGTGACCTTCGCGCCCGGCAGCATTCCGCCCAGCCCGGGCTTGGCGCCCTGGGAGAGCTTGATCTCGATCGCCCTGACCGGCGCGCCGGCGACGACCTCCTTGAGCTTGCCGAGGTTGAAGCTGCCGTCCTCGTTGCGGCAGCCGAAGTACGCGGTGCCGAGCTGGAGGACGAGGTCGCCGCCCTGGCGGTGGTACGGGGAGAGGCCGCCCTCGCCGGTGTTGTGCATGGTGCCGGCCTCCGCCGCGCCCTTGTTGAGCGCCGTGATGGCCGCCCCGGAGAGGGAGCCGAAGCTCATCGCCGATATGTTCACCACGCTCGCCGGCCGGAACGCCTTGGCGCGCCCGCGCGGTCCGCCGAGGACCTTGGCGGAGGGCAGCGGGGCCTGCGGGTCGTGGATGTCGGGCAGGGCGCCGGCGAAGGTGCGCTGCTTGACGTAGGCGTGCCCCTGGACGTGCTCGACGTCGACCTCGGTGCCGAACCCGGAGTAGTTGTTCTCCTCCTTGGCCGACGCGTAGATCCAGGCGCGCTGGTCGCGGCTGAACGGGCGCTCCTCCTCGTTGGAGGTCACGATGTACTGCCGCAGCTCCGGCCCGATCGTCTCCAGCAGGTAGCGGGCGTGCCCGAGCACCGGGAAGTTCCGGAGCAGCGCGTGCTTCTTCTGGACGAGGTCGCGGGCAGCCAGAAGCGCCACCGCTGTCGCGGCGGCCGCGCCGATCTTCCGGGCGTGCATGGAGGTTCCTCCTCGATGGGCGACTCCATCGCCGTCGGTGGAGTCGTCGTGTCGTGCGTCGGGTGGTGCAGGACGTTGGGCAACGGGCACCCTGCCGGTCGGGCAACGGGGTCCGTCGGAGAACGCGCACTGATCGTAGGAGGCCCCCCTGGCCGCTCAGCGGTCAGGGGGGCCTCCGGGGCTCCGCGGGGCCGACGCGGGGCCGACGGCCGGGGCCGGTCGTTCAACCGCCCTCCGTCCGCTCGCCGTTCGTCCCTCGGGGCTCCGGCGAGGCACCGGGACGGGGATCCGGCGGGAACGCCCCCATGCCCAACGCTCTTTCGAGTTCCTCGATCCGGTCGGCCACCGTGGGCGCCGCCGGCGTCGCGGTGCACCGCGGAGCGGGGCGGTCCAGCACCAGCCCTGCGACGACCCGCCTGAGCACCAGGGCCGGGATCGCGACGACCCAGCACAGTCCCGAGACCAAGGCCACCGCTTCGGCCTGGGCCCGCTCCTGCTTCTCGAAGCGCTCCTCGACCCACTCGATGGGGCCTCCCCTTCTGCTGGCGACGAATCCGGCACGTGATCGCGCGAAGACCGTCCGGGCGGTCAGCCCGGCGACGACTCCGTACGTTGTGAACGTGACGAGGAACAGCCACGGCACCACCGATCACCTCCTCCATCCCCGTCCGTGTCGTTGACGTGTCAGCCCGCCTGCCCGGAATGGGCCGATTGCTAACAAACGGGAGTGGTCGAGGACTTCGCCGACGGCGTGATTGGGACTCCGGATCCCGGCTACACGGACAGCGACATGCTTCCAGTCGATCGAAGGAAGGCGATCTCCGATGGCGGACGTCTCACGCTTGCCCGGTGCCTACGACCACTACTGGGACTGGCAGTTGGAGGCTGCCTGCCGACGGGTCGAGAACAGCCTCTTCTTCCATCCCGCCGGTGAGCGGGGTGCCGCGCACAAGGCGCGCGAGGAGGCGGCGAAGGCGGTCTGCGCCCGGTGTCCGGTCCGCATGGAATGCCGGCGCCACGCGCTCGACACCCGCGAGCCCTACGGGGTGTGGGGCGGGTTGAGCGAGGAGGAGCGGGCCCTGCTGCTCAGTGCGGCGCACCGTCGGTCGGCGGCCTGACCCCGGACCCCGGAGAGGGCGCTGACCTCGGACCCAGGGCAGGCAGTGATCGTTTCCCGGCGCATGGGGAGCGGAATACGGGGCAGATGTGGCGCATCGGCGGCATGGTGCCACTGATTCGGCGAGCGGAGGAACCGATGGGCGACCTGTCGAACAAGGCTCAGGAGCTGGTCGGCAAGGCGAAGGAGAAGGCCGGCGATCTGACGGGCAACGAGAGGCTCACGGGCGAGGGCCGGGCCGACCGGGGCGAGGCGAAGGTCAAGCAGGCCGCGGCCGACATCAGGGACGCCATGACCGTCGTCGCCGACCGGGTCAAGGGTGCACTCAAGCGCGGCGACTGACGGGCGAGGAGACCGCTGCCCCACCTCGTGCGGGCGGGCCCGCGCGCCCGCCCGCGCCCGCGGGGCGGCGCCGGGGGGGGCGGGGGGTGGCGGGGCGGGCGGCGCGGCCCC